>DATBAK010000010.1 GCA_036271555.1 Acidimicrobiia bacterium | reverse complement strand
GTCGCTCCGAGCAGCGCGCCCGCGAACATCGCGACGACGGAACCGGCGCGCCGCCCGGGGCGCGGATTGTCTCCCCCTGCGAACGACGAGTCCGCGGCGAGGCCGGTGAGGGTCAGCGTGAGCACCGTCGTCGTGAGGTCGGCGGCGCCGAGCTTTCGCACCGTGGCATTGCGCGTGCCCATTGCCAGCGCCGTGAGCGCGACGATCGGCCACCGCTGGCCGAACGTTCCGTTCACGGGCACACCGATCGCCGCGATCGTCGCGCCCGCAAGCAGTACGGCCTCGCCGCCCGTCGCAGTGGTCAGCCATCGGCGACTCGCCTGGCCTTCCATCGCGAACGCGAACCGGCCACCGGCGAGTGCGCCGCCCAAGAAGCAGACGAGCGCGAGCACCGAAGCACTGACCGACAACCCCTTGACTCCCGCCACCGCGAAGGCCAGGAAGACGACGTTCCCCGTCATGTTCGCGGTGAAGACGCGCCCGAGGCCGAGGAAGCTGACGGCGTCGACCAGGCCCGTCGTCGCGGTCAGCAGCAGGAGCGTCGGCGCGAGCAGTGCGGGAGCATCAGCTCGTGTCGGACCGTTCACTTCTCCACCCCCGTTGATGGTCGATCGCGGGCAATGACGGTCACGTCGTCGTCGCCGAAACCGCGCGCGACGACGTCGTCCCACTCCGCTCCCAGTGTCCGCAGGATCGCGGGCTCGCTCGGCGCGAACGCAGCCATCGCGAGCCGCACGTCTTTGCGCGCGTTCGCGAGGGAGAACTCCGCGGAGTAGTCGTTGTTCGAGATGCGCAGGAGCTTCGCTCGCGCCCACGCGCAGAGCAGGGGACTGTCATCGAGTCCGCTCAGCAACGCCTCGTTGCCGAGCTCCAGCCGTCGAGCGAGCCGCACGGCGCCGGCGAGACCTTCCGCGGTGAGCGCGAGCAGCGTGTTGTTGACGAGCTTCATGCGCGAACCCGTTCCCGTGGCGCCGACCCAAACGGTGCGTCGGCCCACGGCGTCGAAGAACGGTTCGACGCGCGGTCGGGCGTCATCGGGCCCGGAGCCGAAGATGGTGAGCGTGCCCTGCTCGGCCGGCACCTTGCTGCCGGAGACCGGGGCATCGATCAGCGTGACGTCGGGGCGTCGCTCGGCGACGAGCTCGGCGACCCGGTCGATACCGAGTCCGATCGTGCTCATCTGCACCCAGATCGCTCCGGGTCTGATCGCGTCGAGCATGCCCTGGTCGATCGCGATGGCGAGCACCGCGCCGAGGTCGGTGACCATCGTCACCACGACGTCGGCGAGCGCGGCGGCCTCAGACGCGCTGTCGGCGACGACCGCGCCGATCGTCTCCAGATCTTCCGTACGCGCCGGTGAGCGGTTCCACACGATCGTCGGCAGTGCGGCGCGCCGTGCGTTGAGCGCGATGCCGTGACCCATGAGGCCGAGGCCGAGCACGGCGAACACGGTCGGTCGGTTCGGTTCGGTGGGGGTCATGGCATCGACTCCGGCGCCGGTCCGCCGACAGGTACGCCGTGCGTCACGGCCGCGTCGATGCGCGCGCGGGTTTCGACGTCGAGCATCACACCGGCCGCGGCGACGATCTCCGTGATGTGCCGGGCGTTCCTCGTGCCGAGGATCGCGGCGTCGACGGCCGGGTTGCCGAGCACCCACGCGACGGCGAGCTGACTCACGCTGATCGCGAGGTCGGCCGCGATTGTCTGCAGTTCGCGCACGACGGCGAGGTTCGTGGCGAACTGCTCCCCCTGGAACATGGCGTTGCTTCGCCGCCAGTCGTCGGGTGCGAACATCGTCGTCTCGCTGAGCGCACCGCTCAACAGCCCGTGTGCCAACGCGCCGTAAACCAGGACGCCGATGTCGTGTTGACGGCAGAACGGCAGGAGCACCTTCGCGGCATCTTGGCGGAAGAGGTGGTACGGGGGCTGCAGCGTCTCGACCGCACCACCGCGAGCGAACTCCGCGATCTGCTCGACGTCGAAGTTCGACAGCCCGACGTGCCGGATGAGTCCCTCGTCCACCAGATCCAAGAGCGCGCCCGCGGTGTCGGCCAGCGGCACTCGCGGATCGGGCCAGTGCACTTGGTAGAGGTCGATGTGGTCGATGCCCATCGCGACCAGGCTCTGCTCGACACCGAGCCGCAACCAGAGCGGGCTCGAGTCACGCACCAAGCCATCGGGGGTCTGCCGGAGGCCACCCTTGGTCGCGACGACGACCTCGGATCGAACGTGATCGAGAGGCTCGCGCAGCGCGGTCGCCAGGAGACGTTCCGACGCGCCGAAGCCGTAGCCCTGCGCGGTGTCGAAGACGTTGATGCCGAGCTCCCATGCTCTGCGGATCGCGTCGATCGCGGCGTCGGCGCCGACCGTGCCCCATTCCCCTCCGAGCTCCCAAGTGCCGAACGCGATCCGCGAGATCTCGAGATCTGTCCTGCCGAGCCGCGCGCGTTCCATGGTCCTCCTCCGACGTGACGCTCATGGGCGAGCACGCTCTGCCGCGCCCTGTCATGAGTGTCCGCTTCCGGACCGCACCGGACATCACGCGCCCGAGTAGTTCGCGAGCGCACGACGGAGTCGTGGTCAGGCGCGCGCCGCCTCGCCGTCCCGCTCGACCAGGAGCCGGGTCAGCTCGACGCGTGAGTTGATGTCGAGCTTTCGGAAGATGTGGCGGAGGTGGAATCCGACGGTGTGCGTCGAGATGAAGAGCCGAGCCGCGATCTCGCGGTTCGTGAGGCCTTCGCTCACGAGCGACGCGATCTGGCTCTCGGTCTCGGTGAGGCTCGCCCAACCGAAGTCGGGGCGTCGACTCCGCGGCTTCGCCGGTGCCGGTGCTCCCGGTGCCGGGTCCGATGCGCGAAATCGCAGCAACGCGCCGACGAGGTCGCTGCCGTCGCGGACGGGCTCGATCGCGACTGCCCGGTCGAGTCCCGGCGCGAGCGGCAGGTCGACCGTGCCGCCGCGATCGCGGAGCGCCGCGGTCACGATCTCCCAGAGCAAGGCTCGATCGGCGCCTTCGAGCAGCGGGCGGGCCGGCGCGTTGGTGTACAGCACGCGTTCGTTGATCGCGGCGAGCGGTCCGCGTGCTCCGCGACGCGCGCGCAAGAACTGCTCGAGGAAGGCGCGCGCGGCCACGGGGCTGCCGCCCACGAGCACGCGCTCGATGTCGCGTGCCGCGTGCTTCGCGATGGCGAGCATGAGCGACTGCGAATGCTCGACCGTGCAGGTGAGGTCGACCGCTCCGAGCATGGATCCCGTCGTCGGGTCGACGACCGGGGCGGCGGCGCACGCCATCCGCGTGAGCGCGTCGGCGAAGTGCTCGCCGCCGACGACCGACGCCGCCGCTCGCGCCTCCAGCGCGGCACCGATCGCGTTCGTGCCGACGCGCTGCTCGGTGTAGAGAAACCCCGGCGCGAGATTGATCGCGTCGAGTCGCGCGCTCAGCCCGGTGTCGGCGACGAGGCGTTCGATGATGAGACCGTGCCGGTCGGTGAGGACGAGGCTCATCGATGTCGACGCGAAGTCGCTGACGACCTGTTCGAGGATCGGCAGTGCGACCGAACGCAGACGCTCGGGTTCGTCGGTCAAGGTCGCGTACGGCACGTTCAAGCGTTCCGGATGCAGATCGGCGGCGACCGAGCGCCTCCACGACTCCGCGATCTCGGAGCGCACCGCGACCGGCGCGCGCTCGGCCGTCAGGAGGTCGCTGAGTGCCTCGCGCAGCTGACGGTGCTGATTCGTGGGCATGCGGGCGTCTCCAGCTCGCGACCGGCTGGCGTGCGACGCGACTGTACCGGCGCCCGATTTGTGACCACCGCGCGCGCCGTCGAACGCGAGGGCGTGACCGCTACTGGTTCTGCACGGTGATCGATGCGGACGCCTTGGCGTTGCCGGCCACGTCGGTCGCGGTGGCGTTCAGCGTGTGCGTGCCGACCGACTCGGTGAAGGTCACCTTGTACGTCGCCCTGGTCGCGCTCGTCTTCGTGATCGTCGCGTCGTGGCCGGCGACGACGACCGACACGGGCAGACCGTTGGCGCCCGCGGTGAGCGTGCCCCTGACCGTGGTCTTCATCGCGCCGAGTACCGCGCCGTCGGACGGCGAGGTGATGGTCGGCGCGTTGATCATGTCGCCACTCGCGAGGTTGCCGAGGCTCCGCGCGGCCGGCGTGAGAATGTCCTCGCTCTCCGCGAATCCGAGCGAGACGGAATCACCCGCAGGAACGGTCAATGCGTACGGCATGGCGAACTCGCTGGCGGCGAAGTGCGCAAAGGTGATGTCGTCGGGCGCCCTCGACCACGTGAGCGCGAGGGTGTCGGCACTGGGATCGCCGTTCGTCGAGTACAGATCGGAGCGAACGAGCATCGAAGCGGCCTTGGTTCCCAAGCCGGAGACGACCTCATCGGGTGCGGCGGCCGCGAACGCGCTGCCGTGTCCGGGAAACACGTAGCCGGCGGCTCCGGTCTGCGGTTGGTGAACCGTCTGCTGATAGTCGAGCGTCAGTGTGTGCGCGGCGCCATCCGTCGAGGAAAAGGTGTCGCGAACGGCCACCTGGTGCGCGCCGCGGACGACCTGGCTCACGCGTTCGAATTTCACGCCCGTGGAGACGATGCTGGGACACGACGTCGGCGTCGGCGGATAGGCATCACTCACACTGCACCGCATGAGGCGGGCCGACTCAGTGATCGTCACGTCGCCGTCTCCGGCGATCGTGGAGGTCGTGGTCAACGTCGACTGCGCCACGGGAAGTGCCAGTGTGCCGACGAGAAAGTCGTGGACCCCGGACGGAAGGTAGGCGTTGTGCCCGTTCACCTTGATCGCGCTCGCGGTGGCGTTCGGGTCGGGGAACCGCGCGGGCAATGCGAACTTGCACCCACCAGTATCCGTGCCCTGCAATTCCATGCCCGGCGTGGCGACGGTGGCCATGAACCCCACGCCGCAGGCGCCCGCGTCCTGTAGCAGCGAGATCCCGTCGGATTCCTCGGCGAACGCGCTGTATCCGTACTCGGTCGAACCGTTGCCGAGCGGCACGAACGCGTCGGTGTAGAGGATCGGGCCGGCGTACGACCCGAGATAGGCGGTCGTCGCATCGGTGCCGGTGGGGATGGCGCGCAGCCGGCAGTTCACCGCCGGGTGCGTGTAGTCCACGGCGACGCTGAAGGTGCCGCCGGGAGACACGGGCGCGCCGCCGGCCAAGGCGGCCACGGAACGGGTGCCGTCCAGCGTCGTGTAGATGCAGTCGATGTCGACGCTCGTGACATCGAGCGAGGCCTGACCGGACACCGTGAACTCGTTCGTTCCGCCGCCGAGGTCGAACGTCGTCGTGCCGCTCGGCGTCGTGATCTTGGTGAAGGTTCCCGGTCCCGGCGCCGCGCTCGCGACGGCACCCGCCGCGGTCAGCCAGGACATGGCGATCATCACGACCACCAACGCACGTGCAGGCCGAACGAACATCTCGCTCCTGAAGTCTCGTTCCTCGGGCGCAGCGCTCGCTCGGGCATCCGCCGAACGAACCGCGCTGTCCCCGGGAGGGTGTCAATCCGTGACAAACCGCCGCGGCGCGACGTGACGGTACACGCCGAAGCGGGCCGTCGGCTGGGGGGACGACACCCGATCGTGCCGGTCCGAGACGCGCTCGCTCATCGCGTGCCAGGTGTCGAGACCCCTCCGTAAAGCGGAGTGCGCGCCCGTGGCATCGCCGGCCGTCCCGTGTACTCTGGGCGACGGTGGGAGCACGGAAAGTCGCAAACGGGTGGGCGCGACGCGTCGGTTGGAGCGCATTCGCAGCGCTCCTCGTCGTCGCGTTGCTCGGCCGGGGCCAAGTCCCGTCGGCCGAGGCCGCGTCGCCGGCCGCGGTGCTGACGGCGACGAGCCCGGCCTCCGACATCAACAAGATCGACCACGTCGTCGTGCTCATGCAGGAGAACCGCAGCTTCGACGAGTACTTCGGGATGTATCCCGGAGCCGACGGCTTCACGCTCGACGACGACGGGCAGCCGACGAACTGCGCGCCCGACCCGCGCCAAGGCAACGCGTGCGTCCCCGTGTTCCACGACACGGAGGACGTCGACTACGGCGCCGGCCACTCGATCACGTCGTACTCACAGGACGTCGACGACGGCAAGATGGACGGCTTCATCGCGTCGTGGGAGCGCCGTTGCGGAGTCGGCGAGACGCGTTGCGGAGGGCAGAAGCCGGTGCCCGACGTGATGGGGTACCGGACGCGCGCCGACATCCCGAACTACTGGGCGTACGCCGACAGCTACACCCTGCTCGACCACATGTTCACGCCGTCGGACTCGTGGAGCGCGCCCGAGCACCTCTACATGGTGTCGTCGTGGTCGGCGCGTTGCTACCAGGCCAACGATCCGATGTCGTGCGAGAACGACGCCGAGTCGCCCGACATCAACCAGGCCGCCTCCGGTGGTCCGGCCCATTACGACTGGACCGACCTCACGTACCTGTTGAAGCAGGCGCGCACGTCGTGGGGCTATTACGTGTTCGACGGGACGCAGCCCGACTGCGACAACCCGGACGACATCGACTGCATCCCTGCGCCGCAGGGTTCGAAGACCGCGAGCTTCTGGAACCCGCTGCCGCGCTTCACCGACGTGAAGCACGACAAGGAGACCGAGAACATCCAGCCGATCCAGAACTTCATCGGTGACGCGCAGGCCGGCAATCTGCCCGCGGTGTCGTGGGTGATCCCGACCCAGCCCGTCAGTGATCACCCGCCGGCATCGGTCGCCGACAGCCAGAAGTACGCGACCTACGTCATCGACCAGATCATGAAGAGCCCCGACTGGGGCTCGACCGCGATCTTCTTCGGTTGGGACGACTGGGGCGGCTTCTACGACCACGAGGTGCCACCGCGCGTCGACCAGAACGGCACCGGCATCCGCGTGCCGATGATCGTGATCAGCCCGTACGCGCGCCACGGTGTCATCGACCACTCGACCTACACGTTCGACTCCATCATCAGGTTCATCGAGGACCGCTTCACCGACGGGACGCGCCTCGACCCGACGACCGACGGCCGGCCGGACCCGCGCCCGACGGTGCGCGAGATCGCCCCCGTGACCGGTGACATACGCAACGCGTTCGATTTCACGCAGACGCCGCCCGCGCCGTTGATCCTGCCGACCGTGAAGTCGGGTGCGCAGCTCGCACAGCCGATGCCGGCGGTTCCGAAGACCCGCTCGCAGGCGCGCCGGCAGCCGTTGCAAGCGCGGCTCGCGGGCACCGCGCCGTTCGACGTCGAGTTCGACGGCTCCGCGAGTCACTCCGATGCGGGGATCACGCGCTGGCGGCTCTCGTTCGGCGACGGCTCGCCCGACGCGACCGGCACCGATGACCCACCCGCGTCGCTCATGCACACGTACACGACGGCCGGCGATTTCACCGCGGCGCTCGTCACGACCGACGGCAACGGACAACACGCGCGCGCCACGCAGACGGTCAACGTGAGCCCGAAGCGACCCCAGGCGTGGATCTGGGGGAGCCCGGTCACCGCGTTCACGCGCGCGAACGTGACCTTCGACGCGTCGCAGAGCGACGCGGGCGACTGGACGATCGACTTCGGTGACGGCTCGGACCCGATCAGCGGCACCGGTGTGCCACCCTCGGACGTCGACCACACCTACTCGGCGGTCGGGTTCTACACCGCGACCTTGACCGTCACCGACACCGACGGCAACTCGTCGGTCGTTCGCGCGAACACGTTGATCTCGGCGTTGCGCAAGCCCGGCGTGGGACCGATGCAACCGAAGCGGATCACCGCGGACTCCGGGGAGATCAAGGCGAAGGTCGAACCGAACGGCTCGAGGTCGACGGCGTGGTTCCGCTGGGGCCTCACGACCGACGTCGAGAACACGACGACACCGCGCGACATCGGCACGCACAACCTCATCACCGGGATCTCGTGGGACCTCAGCGATCTACAGCCGAACACGACGTACTACTTCGAAGCGGTCGCCAACAACCCGCTCGGCACGTCGATCGGCAAGCTCCAACACTTCACGACCGCGCCCGCGAGCTAGCAGGAAGACGCGACGATGGAACGTTCGCAGTGCGCTCTGACGCGCGCAAAGTACGGATCGTTCGTGTTTGCGAGTGTGATGGCGGCGGCGTTGTTCGCGTCGACGGCCGCGGCCGCACCCAGAGTGTCGACGCGCCAGGTGCTGCAGGCGCCCGCGCCGACGGCCGGTGACCGGTTCGGCACCAAGACGTCGATCTCCCAGGACGGTTCGACGATCGTCGTGGGCTCGGCGGGCGCGAACGCGAGCGCCGGCGCGGTCGACGTGTACGTGCACGACGGCGACGCGTGGATACATCAGGCGACGCTCACGCCGAGCGATCCCGTCGCGGGTGACGGGTTCGGCTCCGCGCTCGCAGTCGCGGCCGACGGCTCGACGCTCGCGATCGGCGCGCCCTTCAAGTCGGTCCTCGGCCGCAAGGCATCGGGCGCGTTCTACGTGTTCGATCGCACGGGCACGACGTGGACTCAGACCGCGGAGCTGACGCCCACGTTTCTGTCGCCGCAGAACCACTTCGGCGCGTCGCTGTCGATCGCGGCGATCGGCACGGAGGTCGCCGTCGGCGCGCCCGGCCGCAACTGGGCTGACCTCAAGCGCGCGGGAACCGCGTACGTGTACCAGCGGGTGAAGAAGGTCTGGAAGCAGACCGCGACGGTGCCGCCACCGAACCCGGTGCAGGACGGGCGGTTCGGGCTGAGCGTGATCGTGAAGGAAGACCTCGTCCTCGTCGCGGAACCGGGCGACTCGAACGGCGGCATCGTGAGCATCTTCGACCGCGCGGGCGGGTCGTACGTGCACACGACCGACTTCGAACCGCCCGACCTGGAACCCGGCGACAACTTCGGCGCCGCGATGGCGCTCACGCAGGCGACCGTCGTCGTCGGCGCGCCGAATCACGCGACGGAAGCCGGCGGCGAAGGCGCCGCGTACCGCTTCACGCACAACGACACCACCGGCGTATGGACGTACCGCAACGAGCTCACCGCGGCGAACGGCGCGCCGGGCGACGAGTTCGGGAGCGCGATCTCGCTCGCGAGCGGCACGCTCGTGATCGGCGCGCCCGGCCGCAACGCGGGCACCGCGTTCGCCTTCGGCGCGGTCTATCCGTATCACGCGGCCGGCGCGAGCTGGACGCCGGCCGCGGAGATCGACGCGCCGCACGATCCCGGGTCACGTCACACGGGCTTCGCGTCGACGGTGGGCGCGTCCGGCGCGACGGTCGTCGCGGGCGAGTCGAAGCACGCCGTCGGCGGTGCCGCGAGCGCGGGTGTCGCCGACGTGTTCACCGACGGCTGATCCGGTCGGTCCGTCCGCGGGCTACGGGTCCGGGGGATACGGCTCCGAACGCAACACGCGCGCGAGATGCGCGGCGCGCCGTGCCGCGTTCTTCGTCGCCGCCGTGGTCTTGTCGCTGCCGTCGGGAAGGTCCTTGTAGTCGGTCGTGTGCATCGCCTCGCCGACCCAGTAGGTCATGCTCGCGGCCGGGATCGTGAAACCGACGTCGTTCAGCGCCTGGAAGAGCTCCGCCGCAACGTGGTGCGCGCCGTCTTCGTTCCCGACGACGGCGACGATCGCGACGCGGTCGAGTGAGATGAGCCGTCCGTCATCGGCCTTCTCGCCGAGGAACGCATCGAGCCGTTCGAGCACGCGCTGCGCGTAGCTCGAGGGGTGCCCGAGCCAGATCGGCGTGCCGAGCACGAGGATCTGCGCAGCGAGGATGCGAGCGCGGATCGCGGGCCACGCGTCGCCCGGTCCTTCGTCGGAGGTCACGCCCGCGCGGACGTCCTCGTCGGCGAGGCGGATGATCCCGTCGGATGCGACACCTTCCGAGGCAAGCGCAGCCATCACCTCGTGCAGCAGCTTGTCGGTGCTGGACGCCGCGTCGGTCGCCTTCAGCGTGCAGTTCAACGCCACTGCCGTGAGCTTCGCTTCGCTCGGCTCGTCGCGCACAAGACCTCCGCTTCGGATCGCCGGTCGGCGCCAGCCGTACCCGCCGCGGCGCGCAGGGAACCGACGGCGTGCCGAGCGCACCGGCGGGGTAGGGACAAGCCGCCGTGTCGACCAACACGAAACCGAGCGCCTTTCCGCAGCACGCACCGACCGGCGAGCGCGCGTGGCTGGATTGGATGCGTGCACTGCCGGCGCTCGATTGGAGCGCGACCTTCGCGCGTGCGACACGCGTCGTCGTCGTGAGTCCGCATCCCGACGACGAGACCTTGGCGTGTGGTGGATTGATCGCGGAGCTCGTCGCTCGACGTATCGGTCTCACGGTGGTCGCGGTGACCGACGGCGAGGGCTCGCATCCCGAGGTCGCCGAGCTCGCCGCGGTTCGTCGCATCGAGCAGCGCCGCGCCTTGCACGCGCTCGGTCATCGGGGTCCGCCGATCCGTCTCGGACTGCCGGACGCGTCGGTCGCGTGTCACGCGTCGCAACTACGAGCGCGGCTTCAGACATTGGTCTCTGGCCACACGGTTTTGATCGCCCCGTGGTCGCGCGACGGTCACACCGACCACGACGCGTGCGGAGCCGCGGCCGAAGCGGTGGCCGAGCACTGCGGCTGCGCCTTGCTCGAGTACCCCGTCTGGGCGTGGCAGTGGGCCACCCCTTCCGAGCTCGACGAGGATCGCTGGTCGACGTTCGAGATCGCGGCGCCGGCGCGCCGGGCGAAGTCGGCCGCGCTCGAGTGCTTCCCGTCGCAGACGACCGAGCGGTTCGGCGCCGTGATCGTCGACGAGCACGCGCTCGCGCGCTTCCGTCGGCCGTGCGAGGTCGTCGCGCGTGTCCGTTGAGCCGTGGAGCCCGGAGGCGTTCGAGGCGAGATACCGCACCGAGGGTGACCCGTGGGACTTTGCGCACTCGGCCTTCGAGCAGGCGCGCTACGACGATCTGATGCAGTGCCTCCCGCGTGCGCATTACGAGCACGCGTACGAACCGGGCTGCGCGGTCGGCGCACTGACCGAACGTCTCGCGCGTCGTTGCGCGCGCGTCGACGCCGTCGACGTGTCGCCGACCGCTGCCGAATGGGCGCGCGACCGATGCGCAGGACTTCCCGGGGTTCGGGTTTGCGTCGGCTCCGTGGAGGACGACCCGCCGAGTGATCTCGACCTCGTCGTGTTCGCGGAGATCGGCTACTACTTCGATACCACCCGCCTCGGCGAGATCGTCGACCGCCTCGCCGGCGCGGTCGTACCGGGTGGCGAGCTCCTCGCGTGTCATTGGACCGGTTCGAGCGAAGACCACCGACTCCCCGGTGGCGTCGTGCACGAAGTGCTCGCGGCGCGCCTGCGCGATGCGTGGGATCACATCGGTCACGCGGTGCGAACCGACTACGTCGTCGACGTCTGGTGTCGTCGGTGAGACCGCCGTGGGGGATGGGCGTGGTCATCCCGGCGCGCGACGAGTCGCGCTCGATCGAGGACTGCGTGCTGTCGGTTCGACGCGCGCTCGCACGTGAGCGTCTCGACGCGTGGTTGGTCGTGGTGGCGGACCGATGTCGAGACGACACGGCGGCACGCGCGCGGCGCGCTCTCGGCGGTTGCGGCGAGGTCGTCGTGTCGCGCTGGGGAATGGTCGGGGCCGCGAGGCAGCTCGGCTGCCGGCGCGTGCTGCAACGCTTCGCGCACCGGCCGCTCGAGCGCGTCTGGCTGCTGGCGACCGACGCCGACTCGATGGTTCCGTGCGACTGGATCCGCGCGCACCGCGACGCGGCCGACCTTGGTGCTCACGCCGTGGCCGGAACCGTGCGCGTGCGATCGTTCTCGACGCGCGCTGCAAGGCTGCGGGATCGATACGAGTCGGCCTACGCGCGCGGGTCCGACGGCCACGTGCCCCACGTTCACGGCGCGAACTTCGGAGTCCGAGCCGATGCGTTCTCAGGCGTGGGTGGATGGAGTAGGTACGCGACCGGCGAGGATCGCGACCTCTGGCTCCGACTCGTCGAGGCCGGGTACCGCGTCGTCCCCTCGAACCGCGCTCCGGTATGGACGAGTGCGCGCCGTCGTGGTCGCGCGCCCGACGGCTTCGCGAGCTACCTGAACCGGTTGGAAGCCGGGCTCGACCTCACGCGCTCGTGACTGCCGCGACGCGAGTGCGCGAGCTGCTGGTCGCGGGCGCGCTCGACCTTCCGCCGATCGGAGGCGGTTCGACGCGCGATCGATGGAGCGCCCTCGCCGAGCTCGCCCGCACGAATGTCTCCGTCGCCCGGCTGGCCGAAGCCCACGTCGACGGCGTGCAGATCCTCCGGGAAGCGGGCCGCACCCGCGCGCGCCACGAGCTCGTCGGCGTATGGGCGTCGGAGAGCCCGAACGACCGGCTGGTCGCGCGGTGCGAGGGCTCGCGTGTCGTGCTCAGCGGGTCGAAGGCGTTCTGCAGTGGCGCCGGGACCGTCGACCTCGCGCTCGTCACTGCGACGCGCGACGACTCCGCGGTCGGGCTCTTCGCGGTTCCGGCGTCGCTGATCACACCGGATCGCGTCGACCTCACGACGTGGAAGGCCTTCGCACTCCGAGACGTGAACACGGCAACGGTGAGCTTCGACGACATCGACCTCGACGCGAACGCCGAGGTCGGACCGCCCGGGTGGTACCTCGACCGCGTGGGCTTCTGGCACGGCGCAATCGGTCCGGCGGCGTGTTGGGCGGGCGCCGCGCTCGGTCTCGTCGACGAAGCGATGCGGGCCGGTCGCGGCGACGCGCACGCCCGCGTGCACGTCGGCGCCCTCGGGGCCGCGGGATGGCTGCTCCGCTCGATCCTGGACCGTGCGGGCGACGACGTGGACGACGACCCGCACGGTGCATCCGCGGCGCAGCGACGCGCGCTCGTCGTGCGCCATCTCGTCGACGACGCGTGTCGCGAGATCCAGGACCGCTTCGGACGCGTGCTCGGGCCACGCGCGTTCGTCGGCAACCTCGCGGTGGCGGAGCGATTCGACGCGCTCACGATCTACCGCCGGCAATGTCACGCGGAACGCGATCTCGAGGCGCTCGGCGCGTCGCTCGAGTCGGACCACGCGCCCCGGACCGAATGATGCGCGGCCCGACGGTTCGGCGCGTCAGCCGGCGCGCTGCTTGTTCTGCAGGATGCGCGCACCGAGGCCGTCGAGCTGCGCGATCGTCGCAGCCTTGGTGAGCGCGGGCAGGAGGTCGGCTTCCTCCTCGGCGACGTGCTCCTCGACCCGCGTGCGCAGCACCGCGACGGCTTCGACGAGCGGCGGTCCTTCCAGCCCGACGAGATGCTCGATCGCCTTCTTGATCGCGGAGTGCGCGCGGTCGTAGTGCTCGATGGCCTCGGCGTCGTTCAGCACGGAGCCGGCGAGGGGGTAGAGCGTGGCCTGCTCGGCCTGGTCGTGCGCGACGAGCGCGTCGACGATCTCGCCGATCAGCGTGGCGTCGCCGGTGTCGTCGAAGCGTGCGAACAGCAGGTTCACGCGCTCGTGGTCGGCGAGGATGAGGTCGATTCCGTTCATCGCTTGGCTCCCGTGAGCTCGCGCGTCGGATGGGTCGCGGCCCGCTCCCAGTGCCGGTGCCGGGCCAGCGCGGCGACCAGCGCTTCCGCGAGGGTCGCGCCGGCGGCCTCGCCGACGATCACTCCGGGTGCGTCGTCGTCGCATCCCGCGGCCGCGAGCAGCGCGACGCCGTCGCCCCACGCGCCGATCGTCTTGTGATGGCGGTACGCGGACTGCACGTAGGTCTGCGCGATGGGATCGTCGGCGAGCGCGGCACCGCCGGCCACCACGATCGCGTCGGCCTCGGCGGACGACGACGTGTGGAACGAGCGATCGACCGTCAGTTCGCGGTCGCCGGTGACGATCGCACCCTTGTGCGTTGCGACGACCTGCACGGCCACGCCGGCGGCAACCAGCATCTCGCGCAACTCGTCGATGCCTCCGAGATCGGCACCGTCGGCGGCGAGCACGTGCACGACGCGGCCGTCGATGGGCCACGGCTCCTCGGTCACCATCGCGAGCGCGGGCGAGGAGTCGACGGTGTGCGTCTGATCGGCGCGGCCACCGCGGCCGTTGCGGCTCGGCGCGTCGACGCGCAGGCCGAGCCCGACGCCGACGCGCTGCGCGAGCTCACGGTCGACCAGGGCGAGTCGCGTGACCATGCGGTCGACCACCGCGGGCACGTCGACCTTCCCGAGCTCGAACGTGAACGCGTCGACGAGATGGTCCTGCTCGACCTCGCTCATGCTGTTCCAGAACAGCGTGGCCTGCGTGTACTCGTCGTCGGGGCCGCGCTCGCGCGTCTTCTCGCCGTTCACCGCGCGCGGGACGTGCTCGTACCCGCCGTCCTCGCCGCTCGCAAGGAACGGGCAGCCGCCGCCGACCGCGTTCGGGAGATACGGCGTGCGCCCGTGGTGCACCGCCATCTGGTGAGAGCCATCGCGGAGGTTGTCGTTCACTGCGGCCCGCGTGCGGTTGATCGGGATCTGCTCGAAGTTCGGGCCTCCGAGCCGGGTGAGCTGCGTGTCGAGGTACGAGAACAGCCGTGCCTGGAGCAGGGGGTCGTCGACGACGTCGATGCCGCGCACGAGGTGGCCGACATGGAACGCGACCTGCTCGGTCTCGGCGAAGTAGTTCGTGGGATTGCGGTTGAGCGTCATGAGCCCGATCGTCTGCACCGGCGCGAGCTCCTCGGGCACGATCTTCGTCGCGTCGAGAAGGTCGATGCCCTCGAACCTCTGGTCGTCGGTGTCGGGGAGCACCTGAATGCCGAGCTCCCATTGCGGAAACGCGCCCGCGCCGATCGCGTTGTAGAGGTCGCGCCGGTGGAAGTCCGGGTCGACGCCGGCGAGCGTCTGGGCCTCGTCCCAAACCAGCCCGTGCACGCCGAGCACCGGCTTCCAATGGAACTTGACGAGGGTCGTGTCGCCCGCGTCGTTCACGAGCCGGAACGTATGGACCCCGAAGCCCTCCATCATCCGCAGCGAGCGCGGGATCGCGCGGTCCGACATCACCCACATCAGCATGTGCGGCGATTCCGGGATCATCGACACGAAGTCCCAGAAGGTGGTGTGCGCGGTCTGGGCCTGGGGGATCTCGCGGTCGGGCTCCGGCTTCGCCGCGTGGATGAGATCGGGGAACTTGATGCCGTCGCGGATGAAGAAGACCGGCATGTTGTTGCCGACGAGGTCGAAGATGCCGTCGTCCGTATAGAACTTCACCGCGAAGCCGCGCACGTCGCGCACCGTGTCCGCGGAGCCGCGCGATCCGGCCACGGTCGAGAAGCGCACGAACACTGGAGTGGAGCGACCCGGTTGGAGAAAGCCTGCACCGGTGAGGTCGCCGACGTTGCCGTACGCCTCGAAGACGCCGTGCACGCCGACCCCGCGTGCGTGCACCACGCGCTCGGGGATGCGCTCGTGATCGAAGTGCATCACCTTCTCGCGCAGATGGAAGTCCTCCATCAACGTCGGGCCGCGCGCGCCGGCCTTCAGCGAGTCGTCGGTGTGCGACAGGCGTTGGCCGTATCCGGTCGTGAGGAAGTCGCTGTCCTGCGCGGGAACCTTGCTGACACGGGGCACGAGGACGGGTTCGCTCGCGAAACCTTCCGTGAGTCGGCCTTGCGCGCCTTGTTGACCGTTGGCGCGCGTCGGCTTGCGCGTCGACCTCGGCGACGGGCCCTTCTTCCTCGGCGGCATCACGCGCTCCATCGTTCGGGGGGTCGAGCGCGCGACGCCGTACCCCACGCGCGGGCGCGCAAACGCGCTGCAACTTCAGTCGAACGAGGAACGTCGCCGCGACGCGCCGCGTTCGGCGCGAGGCGCTATTGAGGAACCGCGAACTTGATCGGCGTGGATGCGATCGATCCGCCGGATGCGCGCAGCCGCGAGGCCCTCACCATGATGAGGCAGTCGCGGTCGGTCGCGCTCGTGCCGCACGTGCCGTCATCGAGTCCGATGACCCCCGTCGACACCTGAATGGTCCTCTGTTCCCGCCGGCCGCGGGTCGTGTCGCCGTAAAGCTGCGAGCACGCGATCCAGCCGACCGTGTCGAAGTCCGGTCGGCACTCGTAGATCGTGATGAACCGCTCCGCGTGTGCATGGAAGCCCTTCCATCGCACGGTCACCGTTTCCCCGTTCGTGAGGTTGTCGTGCGGACCGACGCGAACCGAGGGTGAGGATGCCGCGTTCGCCATCGTGGGAAACGCGAGGGCGACGAGCCCCGCCGCGGCGACCAGCATCGAGATCCTGCGCTTCATCGGCGCCTCCATGGCGGCCTGCGTACGGCGAACGCTCCGGCCCGGCCATGTCTATCGTGCGCGGCCCGCGTCTCGCGCTCGGCGCCTCCCGCGCCGGCGCTCCCCCGATCGGGGTAATCGAGACGCGGTCGTGTCACCGCTGCCGTCGCGCGGGCACAACACCGAGATGCTCACCGTGCTGCTCATCATCATCATCGTGATCCTGCTGTTCGGCGGCGGCGGTTTCTACTACCGCGGCCGCCGTTAGCGCGGGCTCGAGCGTTCGTAGCGCAACAGCACGACACCGCTGCCGAAGCGCCGGTTCTCGACGAGCCGGAGCGGCATCGGCGCGTCGAGGGGGTGGAACGCGGGTCGCCCGCGACCGAGCACGACCGGGTGGACGTAGATCCGGAGCTCGTCGATCAGGTCGAGTCGCATGAAGCTCGCGCCGAGCTCTCCGCCGCCGACCATCAGGTCGCCGTCCGTGTCTGCCTGCAACTGTGCGATCGCCGCGGGATCGATGTCGCGGACGATCGTCGTGTTCCACTCCGCGTGCGTGAGCGTGCGCGAGAACACGATCTTCGGCATCGTGCGCCAGATCTCGGCGAACTCGCGCACCGGCGGCGGTGCTTCCGGATCCTGGTCGGCGGTCGGCCAGTACTCGGTCATGAGCTCGTAGGTGACGCGTCCGTCGAGGAACGCGCCCATCGTCCGCAGATCGTCGTTGAAGAATTGGTGCAGCTCGTGGTCGATGGTCTGCCAATCCAGACCGCCGTCGACATCCGACATGAAACCGTCGAGCGACACCGACATCATCCAGAGGACCCTCCGCACGCCGCGCAACCTAGCGGTGGCGTCGTCGTTTCGCGCGCGTCGCGACCGGGTACCTCCGCGGGGTTCGGCGGCCACATCGGGAGGACGAGATGCCGGCTGGCATCCTGCTCGGCCGACTCGCGCTCGCGTTGGCGCTCTCGTCGGCCATCGGTCTCGAGCGCGAGATCCATCGCAAGTCCGCGGGGCTGCGAACGGTCACCATCGTCGGCATCGGCGCCGCGGTCGCGATGCTCGTCAGCAAGTACGGCTTTGCCGACATGACCGCGAAGCCCGTGTCGTTCGACCCGTCCCGGGTCGCCGCGCAGATCGTCTCGGGCATCGGCTTCCTCGGCGCGGGCCTGATCTTCGTGCACCGCGACTCCGTCTCGGGACTCACGACCGCGGCGATCGTGTGGCTCACGGCGATGATCGGCATGGCGTGCGGTGCGGGTCTCTTCCTGCTCGCGGTCGGTGCCACGGCGGCGCACTTCATCGTGACCGTCGGTTTCGCGGAGGTCATCAAGCGCTCGCCGCGACTCCCGTTCTCGCCGACGAAGATCGACATCGTCTACACCGATCGCCACGGTGTGTTGCGCGACGTGCTGCGCGTGTTGACCGACGGAGGCTGGTCGGTCTCCGACATCGATCTGGACCGGGCGCAGGGCGAGGACGGCACGGTCGCGGTCACACTGACCGTCACGGGCAAGGCCGCGGTCTCGGACATCACGTCGGAGCTCAGCGACCTCGAGGGTGTGCTGTCGGTCTCGTCGAAACCCGTTGCGCTCGACGTCTGACGGTAGCGTCGCGCCGATGCGAGGACGACGGGTGCGCCGCGTGCCGAGCGCCATCGTCACCGCGGTCGTCGTGCTGGCGCTTGCGGCGTGCTCGTCGAGTCACGACGCTTCGCCACGCGCGTCTTCGTCGTCCACGACGCGCGCGCCGCAGCGTGCGACGAGCACGACGACGACGTCGACTGCGGTGTCCTCCACAACGGTGTCTCCCACAACGGTGTCGCCCACGACGACATCACCGTTTCCACCCGCAGACACGACCCACCTCGCGCTCGCGCGCGACATCCAGGGTGAGATCTCGCCCAAGTCGGTCGACGCGGCGGCGACGGGCCGCGTCTTCGCCCAGAACATGATGTATCGCCACACGATCACCGTGTACTCGCCGACCGGCGATCTCGTCGCGACGATCCCGGACTCGGTCGACCTGTCGAAGTTCGGGATCGCGGGTCATCCCGGCATCTCGCGCGGCGCGCCCGTCGAAGGCGCGTTCAGTCCGGACGGTCGCAAGCTGTACGTGTCGAACTACTCGATGTACGGCGCGGGCTTCGGGCCCGAGGGCACCGACACGTGCTCGCCGAGCTCCGGTTACGACGACAGCTACGTGTACCGCATCGACACGACGTCGCTCGCGATCGACCAGGTGATCCAGGTCGGCCCCGTGCCGAAGTACGTCGCGATGACACCCGACGGTCGCTACGTCCTCGTGACCAACTGGTGCGGGTACGACCTGTCGATCATCGACCGCGCCGCCGGCCGCACCGTGCGCACCATCCCGCTCGGTCGCTACCCGCGCGGCATCGCGGTCTCACCCGATTCGGTCACCGCGTACATCGCGGTGATGGGCTCGACGAACGTCGCGGCCGTGAACCTCCGCACCTTCGGGGTGTCGTGGATGAACGGCGTCGGCAGCAGCCCGCGCCACGTGGTGATCAGCCCGTCGGGTCGCTATCTCTACGTGACGTTGAACGGCGCGGGCAGCATCGCCAAGATCGACCTCGCGAATCGCGCAGTCGTCGCGCGCGTGCACACGGGATCGGAACCGCGGTCGATGGCGATCTCGGCCGACGGCACCGCGCTCTACGTCGTGAACTACGCGTCGGACACGATGACGAAGCTGCGCGCGAGCGACCTGTCGCTGATCCAGACCGTGCACACACCGCACCATCCGATCGGCATCACCTACGACCGCGCGACCCGCGACGTGTGGGTGTCGTGCTACGAGGGCCACATCCTGCTGTTCACGGATCGCTGACGCCGGCTGCCCGCCGCGGTTCAACCGCCCGTAACCATCCCGAAACGTAGGCCGCCCAGAATGCGCCATCGGCGATCTCCTGGACGACTACGAGCTGGGCGGCACCTTCGACGAGATGTTCGACGGGGGCGGGCGGCCGCGGGACCACTACAGCGCGCTGTTCGGCGCGCTGCAGACGCTGTCGCGGCCCGACTTCGAGGAGCGCTGCAGCGCGCGGGACCACGCGTTCCGTGACCAGGGCATCACCTTCTCGCTCTCGGGCGAGGAGCGGCCGTTCCCGCTCGACCTCGTGCCGCGGGTGCTGAGCGGGAGCGAATGGCGGGTCATCGAGAGCGGGGTGCGGCAACGCGTGCGCGCGCTCGAGGCGTTCCTCGCCGACGTCTACGGGCCCGGTGAGATCCTCCGCGATCGCGTCGTGCCGCGCCGTCTGGTGCTGACGTCGACGCATTACCACCGGGCGATGTGGGGCGTCGAGCCGCGCAACGGCGTCCGGGTGCACGTGGCCGGGATCGACCTCGTGCGCGGCGCCGACGGCCGCTTCCGCGTGCTCGAGGACAACCTGCGCACTCCGTCCGGCGTCTCGTACGTGGTCGAGAACCGCACCGCGATGACGCACGTCTTTCCCGAGCTCTTCGCCAGTCACCGGGTGCGGCAGGTGTCGGAGTATCCGGCGCGTCTGCTCGAGGCGCTGCGTGTGTCTGCGCCGCACCTCGCCGATCCGACGGTCGTCGTCCTGACTCCGGGCGTGCACAACGCCGCGTACTTCGAGCACTCCTTCCTCGCCCGCCGGATGGGCGTCGAGCTGGTCGAGGGCCGGGATCTCGTGTGTCACGGCAATCACGTGTTCATGCGCACGACCGCGGGGGAGCGGCGCGTCGACGTGGTGTACCGGCGCATCGACGACGAGTTCCTCGACCCGCTGCAGTTCCGTCCCGAGTCGGCCCTCGGCTGCGCGGGCATCGTGAACGCGGCCCGCGCCGGCAACGTGGTGATCGCGAACTCGGTCGGCAACGGGGTCGCCGACGACAAGGCGATCTATCAACACGTCCCCGCGATGGTGCGCTACTACCTCGGCGAGGAACCCGTGCTGCCGAACGTCGACACGTTCGAGCTCGAGGACCCCGACGTACGCGCGTGGGTCACGGGGCGCCTCGATCGCCTCGTCGTGAAGCCCGTCGACGGCTCGGGCGGGTACGGCATCGTGATCGGTCCGCACGCGTCGGACGCGCAGCTCGCCGCGCTCCGTCGCAAGATCGACGAGAACCCGCGCGGATGGATCGCGCAGGAGCCGGTGGCGCTCTCGACGTCGCCGACGTTCACGGGCGACGGGATGAACGCGCGCCACATCGATCTCCGGCCCTTCGCCGTGAACGACGGAAAGCATGTGTGGGTGCTGCCGGGCGGGCTGACGCGCGTCGCCCTGCGCGCGGGCAGCCTCGTCGTGAACTCGAGCCAGGGCGGAGGGTCGAAGGACACCTGGGTGCTGTCCGACGTCGGCTCGGCCGCAGCGGTCGCGGTGCAGCAGCCGACCGACTCGGGCCGCGCGCCGCCGACCCGCGTCGCGATGCCGTCGGGCCATCTGCGGCGGCCGGCCGACGCGCCCGCGGCCGCGCAGGAATCCCAGCAGTGAGCGCGGCGCCCTCGTGCTGAGTCGTATCGCGGAGTCCCTCTACTGGCTCGGTCGGTACTGCGAGCGGTCGGAGGACACTGCGCGGCTGCTCGACGTGTTCTCACATCTTCTCCTCGAGGAACGCGGCGTCGACGAGCACGCCGCGAGCCGCGGGATCCTCGAGGTGATGGGTGTCGACGCGGCGGCGGTACCCGATGCGCCCGACGCGACGATCGTCACGGATCTCCTGGCGTGGGATCTCACCGCGCCGGGTTCGATCGCGTCGTCGGTGCGCGGCGCCTGGGAGAACGCGCGCGGCGCGCGGGAAGCGATCTCGTCGGAGATGTGGGAGACGCTGAACACGACGTACCGGGCGATCGCACCCGGCGCCTTGCGGCCGGCCGGCCCCGCGCAGCACCGATTCTTCGCGTGGATCCGCGAGCGCGGCGCGACCGTTGCCGGGCTCGCCGACTCGACGCTGAGCCGCGACGAGGGGTGGCAGTTCCTCGCCCTCGGGCGCAGTGTCGAGCGTGTCGACATGACGACGCGACTGCTGAGCGTGCACTGCGGCGACAGCCTCGGTCCGAGCCGATGGACGACGTTGCTCCGAGCGTGCTCGGGCTACGAGGCGTACCTGCGCACGTACCACCGCGCGGTCGACGCGTCGTCGGCGGTGGAGTTCCTCGTGCTCGACCGCCAGTTCCCGCGGTCGGTGTTCCATGCGCTCAGCTCGGCGGAGACCTGCCTTGCCGATCTCGAGCCGGCCGCGACGCGCGGCGTGCACCACGGCGAGGCGCGCCGGCTCCTCGGCCGTAAGTGCGCGGAGCTGGCCTACTTCCGCGTCGCCGACGTCGTCGCCAACCTCGGGCCCGAGATCGAGAGCCTCCAGACGACCTGTGCGCGAGTGCACGCCGCCGTCGCCGAGCGCTATTTCCCGGATCCGTACACCATCGAGTGGAGCGCCTGATGTCGTGGCGACTGCGCGTCCGGCATCGCACGACGTTGCGGTACTCGGGCCCGGTCCACGCGTCGTACAACGAGGTGCGCATCTCGCCGCGGACGCGCGACGGGCAGCTCGCGATCACGCACGAGATCGAGACGGCACCGCGGAGTCAGCTCTATGCGTACACGGACGCGTGGCAGACGCTCGTGCACGCGTTCGACGTCCACGAGACGCACGACGAGCTCGTCGTCGCGGCGTCGTCCCTCGTCGACTCGGCCGATCCGCGGTCGACGGAGGGCGGGGCCGCGTGGAGCGATCTCGACGGTGACACGCGCGACGACTACTGCGAGTACCTGTGCGATTCGTCGCGTGTGGTCTCGACCGACGCGATCGCGCGCGCCGCGCTCGAGATCCGCGCGGGCACGACACCCGACGAGGCCGTCGACGCGACGACGGCGTGGATCCACGAGGCGTTCACGTACGAGCCGGGGACGACGACCGTCGCGACGACGGCGGACGAAGTGCTGCACGCGGGTCACGGGGTCTGCCAGGACTTCGCGCACCTCGGAATCGCGCTGCTGCGCGCGATCGGGATCCCGGCCCGGTACGTCTCCGGCTACCTGCATCCCACGCCGGACGCGGTGATCGGCCAGAGCTACACGGGGGAGAGCCACGCGTGGCTCGAAGCGTGGACGGGCTCGTGGCGCGCGGTCGATCCGACGACGGCCGTGGCGGTCGGCGAGCGGCACGTCATCGTCGGCCGGGGCCGCGACTACGGCGACGTCACGCCGCTCAAAGGCATCTACCACGGTGCGGCCGCCGATGTCGTCGAGGTCGACGTCGAGATCGAGCGCGTGGCCTGATCCTCTGGGCACTCAGACGGTCGCGCCCTGGAAGTGCAGTGTCACCGGCGCGCCGTTGTGCGTCTGGAACGGCACCGGCGCGCCGTCGACGGTGACCGTGACCGCTCCGGGGTTGCCGAGCCGAAGGGTCGCGCTCGACGCGGTGATCGCCTGTGACGCTCCGTTCGACAGCAAGCCGGTCCACAGCGACGCGCCCGCGGGATCGCGGGCTTCGACCCAGCACTCACCGTTCGTCGAGTGGAGCTGGAGCGTGTAGCTCGCCTTCGCGATCGTGAACGCGGTGCCGGTCCCATCGGCGGGACGGACGAGCGGGACCGTCGTCGTCGGCGCCGCGACGGTCGTGGTCGTCGTGGGCTCCGGACGCGGGCGCGTCGTGGTCGACGCCTGCGCGCGCGGTTGCCCCCCGTCGCCGCCGTGATGGGTGGCGACGAGCGCCGCGACCACCAACGCCACGGCGGCGGCGAGCGCACCCACGACGACGCGCCGCGACGCCGGCCCGAGCACGCGAGGCGTCCGCGGCGTCCGCGGCGTGAACGGCGTCGCCGTCGTCACCGTCGCCGTGGGCTCGTCGCCCTTCGAGCGGGCGGTTGCGTCGTGCATCGCGGTCAGCGTGCGGCGGTAGCGGTCGACCGATTCCTCGATCGTGAGCCGCCGGGTCACACGGGCCCGCCAGATGACGCCCGCGACGATCAGCGCGGCGACGACGATGAGCAGCGGCACCTTCCTATTGTCCCCGACGCGCGTGCGTCGTGCGGCGCGACAGAATCGCGCCGTGGCCACACCCGACATGACGATCGACGCGTTCAACGCGATGAGCCCCGGCCGGTTCCCCGGCCTCATCGGATTCGAGGTCACCGAGATCGAGCGCGGACTCGTGCGGGCCCGACTCGAGGTGCACGAGCAGCTGCTCGCGCCGAACGGCTACCTCCATGCGGCGGTCGTCGTCGGGCTGGTCGACACGGCGTGCGGCTACGGCGTGCGGACGTGCCTGCCCGAGGGTGCGAAGGGCTTCACGACGATCGAGTTGAAGTCGAACTTCCTCGGAACGCTCACCGAGGGCGTGCTCCTGTGCGAAGCGCGACTCGTGCACGGTGGCCGCACGACCCAGGTCTGGGACGCGCGCGCCTCCCGTGCCGCCGACGAGGCCGTGGTCGCGCTCTTCCGCTGTACGCAGTTGATCCTGCGCTAGCCACGCGCGTCCGGTGGTACTGCGTACGCGCGTCATGGTGCGAGAACGCAGTACCACTGACTGCGGTTAGACGAGCAGGCGGCGGGCGCGGGGGACGAGGAGCCGGAGCGCGACGGCGAGCAGCGCGAGCGAGAGGAGGATCACGAGCGCGGAACCGGAGTGCGAGATCAGGCCCTCGATGCGGCGCGAGAAGCCGTTGCGCGCGTTGTCCCACGCGGTGGAGATGCCCGACGGCTTGTGCGCCTTCACGATCGGCTTGGCCTTCGGCTGTGGCTCGGTGATCGACAGGGCGATCGTGGCGTAGGTCGTCTGGTTGTCGAGCTGGTTGATCTGACCCTGGAGCTGGTCGATCTGCGTCTGCACGCCCTGGATACGGTCCTGCACCGCGAGCACGTCACCGATGTTCGTCGCGTGCTGGAGGATCGCGAGATAGGCGTCGCGCGTCGCGGTCGCCGCGTTCAGGCGGGCGCGGAGGTCGGTGTACTGACCGGTCACGTCGTTTCCGTGCGTCGTCTCGCGCTCGACGGTGCCGAGCGCGCGCAGCTTTCCGACCGTGTCGTTGAAGCGCGCCGACGGCACGCGCACGGTCATCGACCCGCTCGGGATCGACGCGGCTTCGTTCGTGTCGGCGTTCGCGATGAAGCCACCCTCGGACGCGCTGATCGTCGTCACGCGCGCCACTACACCGCCGAACGAATGCCGCGCGATGCGGAGGTCGACGGTCGCGGTGCGGATCACCTTCGCGGTGTCGGTCGGCGCGGTGACGGTGCTGTTCGCCGTCGTGCGCGTGGCCGAGGTCGCAGCCGGCACATCAGCCTTCTGCACGGTGTCGCCGGCGACGCGGTCGATCCCCCGTTGCGACGGCAGGGCGGCGCCGTGCAACCCCACCGCGGATGTCGGCGGCGAGGAGGTCGCGAGGCCCGCGATCCCGCCGGCCGCGGTCGACCCCGACGACGACGCGCCGCCACCCGACCGGACGAGCGCGACGCACCCTCCGGCCGCGAGGCACAACGCGGCTGCACCCGCGAGCACGCGGGCCGACGGTCGGGGCATCCGGCGTGCGAGCGCCCGGCGCTCCACCTCGGGCGCGCGCACGAGGAGCGCGTCGACGCCGGCGGCGGGCACCGGGATCCGGAGCGCGTGCTCGGCGAGCAGGTCGGCGAGGGTGTCTTCCTCGATCATCGGACCTCCTCCGCGATCGGCGTGACCAGCGCGGTCAGGCGCGGATCCATCGCGAGCCGCCGCCGCGCTTCGTGCAATCGGGAGCGCACGGTGCCGGGCCGGCGCGCGATCGCGGTCGCGATCTCGCGCTCGGAGAGTCCGGTCCAGTAGCGCAGGATGACCGGCGCGCGCAGGTGCTCGGGCAGGTCGGCGAGCACGGCTTCGACGACGTCGGCCGTCTCGGCGGCTTCGGCCGCGGCCTCGGGCGACCGTTCCGCCGCGGCCGGGGCGTCCGAGTCATCGGGCTCGTAGGGCGACCCCGCAGTGCGCGCGCGGCGCGGGACCTCACGGCGCAGGAACGAGTAGCAGGTGTTCACGAGCACCCGGTAGAGCCAGGGTTCGCGGCCCGCACCTTCCGGGAGCGAGGCGCGGAACCGCCACACGCGCAGGTACGCCTCTTGCACCGCTTCCTCGGCATCGCGCGCGTCCCGCACGAGGAGGTAGGCGGTCCGGTACGCACGGGCGTAGCCCGCGGCCAACCAGTCGGCGAGATCGTCTTCGTCGTGCCGGCGCCCCATGTCGTCCCCCGTTCCCACGGTTCCGACAGCTACGACGCTCGACGCGCCGAATCGGTTCGCCCGGTTCAGGCGCTCGCCCCGGTCCCGTGGTACTGCGTTCGGCGGCGATACGCCGATAACGCAGTACCACGGGGCGCGAGAACCCTCCGGAGCGGTCCGGCCAGGCCGCCCCGCTCACCGACGACGACCCGCTCGAGCCCGAGCCAGGCCGCGAGGGCCGACAGCTCGCGCGCCAACGGCCCGGCGACGGACTCGGGCTCGACGTCCTCCTCGCAGAAGACGCCCGGTGCGAGCAACGCGCCCGCCTTCCGGTCGGCCTTGAGATCGACGCGCCCGACGAGCCGATCGCCGAGCAGGAACGGCAGCACGTAGTAGCCGTGGACGCGCTTCGTCTGCGGTGTATAGAGCTCGATCCGGTAGCGGAAGTCGAAGAGCCGCTCGGTGCGGTCGCGTGGGGCCCAAATGAGCGAGTCGAACGGCGAGAGCACGCTCGCGGCGTCGATGCGGCGGGGGATCGCGGCGTCGCGATGGAGGAACGCGGCGTCGCGCCAGCCGTCGACCGCGACCGGCACGAGCTCACCGGACTCGACGAGGTCGCGCACCAGCGGTCGCGAGCGGGTGATCCCCGTGCGGTAGTAGTTCGCGAGATCGCGCGCGGTCGCAATGCCGAGGCTGCGCGCCGCGAGCGTGAGCAGCGCGCGCTTCGCGTCGTCCTCACTCGGCGTCGGCAGCGCGAGCACCGCCGCAGGGATGACCCGTTCCGTGAGGTCGTACACGCGCTCGAAGTTGCCGCGCCGGCGCGCGGTGAGCCGCCCGCACAAGAAGAGGTATTCGAGCGCGATCTTCGCGTCGGTCCAACCCCACCACGGCTGCGTCTTCGCGCTTCCGTCGGAGAGGTCGTTCGCGGAGCGCGGCCCACGGTCGCGCACCTGCGCGTAGATGTCCTCGATGTACTGCGGACGTTCGTGGGCGAGGATCGTGAGCACGGGCCACATCTCGTCGAGCGCGGCGTTCTCCATGCGCCAGCGCAGCAGCGGGTGCCGCTCGACGGGCACGAACGACGCCTCGTGCCCCCAGTATTCGAAGAGCTCGTGATCGTCGACCATGTTCGTGAGCAGGTCCCGCCGGTGCGGTCCGAGGCGCGCCCACAACGGCAGCTCCTGCGACCGCACGATCACATTCACCGAGTCGATCTGCACGACGCCGACGGTGTCGAAGAGCCGCCGGAGGTGGCGGCGGTCGACGCGGCCGTCGGGACGGGCGCGCCCGAATCCCTGTGCCCCGAGCGCGATGCGTCGGGCGGTCGCGGCGGAGAACGTCCTCACGGACGACGGACGCTATCCGCGGCCGCGCGCGAGGCTGCCCGCATGACCGATCTCACCACGATCCGCTACGAGCGCGACGACCGCGTCGGCATCGTCACGCTCGCCCGGTCCGAGCGCCGCAACGCGATCTCGCCGCAGATGCTCGTCGAGCTCGAAGACGTGATGATCCGCGCCGACGACGACAACCGGGTCCACGTCGTGCTGCTGCGCGGCGACGGCCCGTCGTTCTGCTCCGGCTACGACCTCGCGGGCTCCGACTACGGGCCCTATCGCGTCGACGCGGAGCACGGCCGAGGCTCGTCGAACGCGATCGACGACGACCTCTGGCGCGTCGAGCAGGGTCAGCGGCGCGTGCTCGCGATCTTCGATCTGCACAAGCCGGTCGTGGCGCAGGTGCAGGGTTACTGCGTCGCCGGCGGTACCGATCTCGCGCTCGCGTGCGACCTCGTGCTCGCGGCCGACGACGCGTTGTTCGGCTTCCCGCCGGTGCGCACGATGGGGTGCCCGCCGCATCACCTCTGGACCTACCTGCTCGGCCCGCAGTGGGCGAAGCGCATGCTGCTCACCGGCGATCTGCTCACCGGCGCCGACGCGGCGCGCCTCGGGCTCGTGCTCGATGCTGTACCGGCCGCCGAGCTCGCCGACGAGGCACTCGCGCTCGCGCGCCGCATCGCGCTCACGGATCATCACCTGCTCGCGGCAAACAAGCGCCAGGTCAACCTCGCGCTGGAGCTCATGGGCGCGCGCACGATGCAACGGCTCGCCGCGGAGATCGACGTGCGCGGCCATCAAGCGCGCTCGATGCGCGAGTTCGGCCGGGTCGCGCGTGAGGAAGGCATGGCGGCCGCGGTGCAGGCGCGCGACGAGCCGTTCGGCGACCCGGTGATCCGCGTTCGCCACGCCGGCGACGCGCGGTAATACCTAACGGACGTCGGGGCCGCTGCGCAGCGTCACACCCGTGAGCGCACCGGTGTGCTCGCCGCCCTCCATGAACACCTCGCCGTTCACGACCGTCGCCTCGTAGCCGCGACCGCGCTGGATGTAGCGGCCCGCGCCCGCGGGGAAGTCGTGCACGTACTCGGGCAGCGGGAGCGCGAGCGCGTCGAGCTCGATGAGGTTCACGTCGGCGAACGCACCGGGCGTGAGCGCGCCGCGATCGGCGACACCGAAGATCGACGCGGTGTCGGACGTCATGCGCCGTACCGCGTCCTCGAGCGTGAACCGCTCGCGGTCGCGCACCCAGTAGGAGAGGAACCACGTCGGCAGGCCCGCGTCCATGATGAGCCCGACGTGCGCGCCGGAGTCGGCGAGCCCGATCGCGGTCTGGGGGTGCGCCAGCATCTCCTCGACCGCGGTCATCTGCTGGTTGAGGAACGGGAAGCTGAACAGCGCGCGGCCGCGCGTCTCGCGCGAGATGCGCACGAAGGCCTCCACGACGTCCTCGCCCGCGACGCGCGCGTGGTGCTCGAGACTGTCGGCCTCCGTGTAGTCGTAGTGCGCGTCGGGACCGCGCATCACGTAGACGCCGCGGAAGTCGAGACCGATCGGCTTGTGGCGCCGGCCCTCCTCGATCAGCAGCTCGCGGCGCGACGCGTCCTCGAGCGTGGCGACCCGCGCGTCGAGGTCGAGCTTCTGCAGATCGCGCCAGACCTGCGACGCGCCGAAGAACGTGCGGTTCGCCAGCCCGAACAGGAGACCGATGCCGCGCGCGGTGGTCTGGGGCCGCAGCACGCCACCGGCCGCAGCCTCTTCGTCGACGCACTCGTAGATGCGCTTGTAGAGCTCGGGTCCGAGGTCGCTCTGCGCAACACCGAACGTGACCGGACGACCGGTCCGGCGCTGGATCTCCGCCATCCAGTGCACCTCGGCGCGCGTGCCCGCGTAGTCGGGACCCGGTTGCTCGAAGCGCGGCGCGACCTCGAACACGCCGCGCTCACGGCGGCCGAGCACGTCGCCGATCGCGTAGAGCTCGTCGGTGTCGGCCCACGTGCCGGGGACGGGGCGGCCGTCGGGGACGCGGTGGAGCAACGTGCGTGACGTCGAGAAGCCGAGTGCGCCCGCGGCCATCGCCTCGTCGACCGCGTCGGCCATTGCCGCGACGTCCTCGGCCGGCGCGGGCCGGTCGTCGAGACCGCGCTCGCCCATGACGTGATGGCGCACCGCGCAGTGGCCGACCATGCCACCGACGTTCACGCCTTTCGGCAGCCGGTCGATCTCGCCGAGGTAGTCGCCGTAGGTCTCCCACTCCCACGAGAGGCCCGCGAGGATGCTGCCCGCGGGGATGTCCTCGACCGACTCCATGAGCTCGGCGAGGTAGGCGCGATCGGCGGGCCGGCAGGGCGCGAAGGTCACGCCGCAGTTGCCGAGCACGACCGACGTGACGCCGTGCCAGCACGACGAGGTCGCGACCGGATCCCACGAGAGCTGCGCGTCGAGATGCGTGTGGATGTCGACGAATCCGGGCGTGACGACGAGCCCGTCGGCGTCGATCGTGCGGCGGCCGCGACCGCCGACCCGGCCGACCTCGACGATGCGGTCGCCGTCGATCGCGACGTCGCCGGTGAAGCGCTCGGCGCCGCTGCCGTCGACGATCGTCCCGCCCTTGATGACCAGGTCGTGCGGCATGGTTCCCCCTCGGACACGCGACCCGGGCAGCGTAGGCGTCTCACCGCATCGTTCCCGCGTGAACGGGCGGCTCGCTTGGCGGGCCGCCCGATCCTGCGGCCGAGGCGTCGAGGAGGGCGAAGCGTGCGAGCCCAACCACAAGTACCGGGCGGTACCGTTCCGGTGTGCCGAGCGCTCCGGAGACGGTCGACGACGTGGTGGCGGCGCTCGCGGCGCACGAGTACCTCGCCGACGAAGGGCTCGCGACCTCGATCTTCCTCGCGATGACGCTGCACCGGCCGCTGCTCCTCGAGGGCGAGGCCGGGGTCGGCAAGACCGAGGTCGCGAAGGTGCTCGCCCGCTGGACCGGGGGCGAGCTGCTGCGGCTCCAGTGTTACGAGGGCATCGACGCCGCGCAGGCCGTCTACGAGTGGGACTATTCGCGCCAGCTGCTCCACCTGCGCGCGCTCGAGGCGAGCGGCGGGGCCGTGAGCGAGGACGAGCTCTACACCGAGCGCTTCCTCGTGCGCCGGCCGCTGCTGCGCGCGCTCGAGTCGCCGCTCGTCGGTGCGCCACCGGTGCTGCTCGTCGACGAGGTCGACCGCGCCGACGACGAGTTCGAGGCGTTCCTGCTCGAGATCCTCTCCGACTGGGCGATCTCGGTGCCCGAGCTCGGAGTCGTGCGCGCCGCGGTGCCGCCGATCGCGGTGCTCACCTCGAACCGCACGCGCGACGTGCACGACGCGTTGAAGCGCCGCTGCGTCTACCACTGGATCTCGCATCCCGACTTCGACCGCGAGCTCGCGATCCTGCGCGTGCGCGCGCCCGAGGTGCCGGTTGCGCTCGCGCGCCAGGTCGCCGCCGCGGTCGAGGCGCTGCGCGGGCTCGAGCTGTACAAGCCGCCGGGTGTCGCGGAGACGATCGACTGGGCGCAGGCGCTCGCCGCGCTCGGCCGCGCGCACCTCGACGAGCGCTCGGTCGACGTCACGCTCGGCACGATCCTCAAGTACCGCGAAGACCAAGAGCGCGTGCGCGCGCACGGTGTCTCCGAGCTCGTCGACGCGGCGGTCGCGCGCAGTGCCTGAATCGGCGGTCGCGCCGGACGTCGAACACGAGCCCGATCGGATCGCGGTCGCGTTCGCGCGGATCCTGCGGGGGAGCGGGCTGTCGGTGCCCGTCGGTTCGGTGGTCGACTACGCGCGCGCGTTGGCCGCGGTCGGGTTGACGCGACCCGCAGCGGTCTACTGGGCGGGTCGCGCCACGCTCGTGACGCGTCCGGAGGACTTCGCGACCTACGACCGCGCGTTCGCCACCTTCTTCACGGGCGCGTGGGTCGAGCTGCGGAGCGTCGCGCCGGTCGTCGACATCGCGCTCGGGCTCGATGCCGGTGACGCGAACACCGCCGACGATGGGGGCGAGAGCGCCCACGGGCCGACGATCGCGGTGCGCTGGAGTGCGACCGAGTCGTTGCGCCGCCGCGACTTCGCGGCCTACTCGCCGGCCGAGTTCGACGAAGCGCGACGGCTCATGGCCGATCTGCGGCTCGCGGCCGCGCTGCGTCGATCGCGCCGGATGCGGCCGTCGCACCGCCCGCGCGGCACGCCCGATCTGCGGCGCACGGTCCGCGCCGCGCTGCGCACCGGTGGCGAGCCGATCGCGCGTCCGACGCGCGAGCGCGGCACTCGCGCGCGACGGCTCGTGCTGCTGCTCGACGTCAGCGGCTCGATGGAGCCGTACGCGCGCGCCTTCGTGCGCTTCCTGCACACAGCCGTCGTGGGTCGCACACGCGTCGAGGCCTTCGCGCTCGGCACCCGGTTGACGCGCGTCACCCGCGAGCTCGCGGCGCGCGACCCCGACGCCGCGATCGCGGCCGCGGCGCGGCGCGTCGTCGACTGGTCGGGTGGCACGCGACTCGGTGCGTGCCTGCGCGAGTTCAACGACACGTGGGGCGTGCGGGGCATGGCGCGCGGCGCGACCGTGGTGATCCTGTCTGACGGATGGGACCGGGGTGCACCCGAAGCGCTGACCGAGCAGATGCAGCGACTCCACCGGGTTGCGCACGCGATCGTGTGGGTGAACCCGCTCAAGGCGTCGCCGGGATACGCGCCCCTCGCCCAGGGGATGGCCGCGGCGCTGCCGTACGTCGACGAATTCGTCGAGGGTCACTCACTCGCGGCGCTGGAGGAGCTCGTCGCGGTCGTCGGCGAGTCGCCGGCGCGGATGCAGAAGGGAGCGCGCCGGTGAAGGAAGTCCTCGACGACATCGAGCGCTGGCGTGCCGCGGGTTCGCGCGTCGCGGTGGCGCGGGTCGTCGGTACCGAAGGCTCGAGCCCTCGCGATGCGGGCGCGACCATGGTTGTCAGCGACGCGGGCGAGGTCGCGGGCTCGGTGTCGGGCGGCTGTGTCGAGGGTGCCGTCGTGAGCGCCGCGCTCGAGGTCCTGAGCGGTGCGCGCGAGCGCGGCATCGTCACGTTCGGCTACTCCGACGACGAGGCCTTCGCGGTGGGGCTCACCTGCGGCGGCACGATCCACGTCTTCGTCGAGCCGCTCGACTGGTAGCGGTCGGCGACCATGGCGGGGGTCTACGAGCGACTGCGCGACGCGCTGCGCGAGACGCGACCGGTCGCGCTCGCGACCGTCGTCAGCGGCCCGCACGTCGGCGCGAAGCTGCTCGTCGAACCGGGCCAGGCTTCGATCGGAACTCTCGGCGATCCCGACCTCGACCGCGTCGTCGGCCGCGACACCGCGGGCGAGCTGGAAGCCGGGCTCACGTCGACGCGCCACTACGGCGAGCACGGCGAGGCGCGAGAGCGCACGGTCTCCGTGTTCATCGAGTCGTTCGTGCGACCGCCGCGCATGATCATCTTCGGCGCCGTCGACTTCACCGCCGCGCTCGCAAAGAACGCCAAGCTGCTCGGCTACAACGTCACCGTCTGCGACGCGCGTTCGGTGTTCGCGACGCGCGCACGGTTCCCGATGGCCGACGCGGTCGTGAACGACTGGCCGAACCGCTACCTCGACGAGGTCGGTGACCAGCTCGGCCCGCGCGACGCGATCTGCGTGCTCACGCACGACGCCAAGTTCGACGTGCCCGCGCTCGTCTCCGCGTGTGCGACCACGGTCGGCTACATCGGCGCGATGGGATCGCGCGTCACCCACGACAAGCGGGTCGTGCGGTTGCGCGAGGCGGGCCTCGACGACCACGACATCGCGCGCGTCATGTCGCCCATCGGCCTCGACCTCGGTGCCCGCACTCCCGAGGAGACCGCGGTGTCGATCTGCGCCGAGATCATCGCCCGGAGGACCGGACGGGCCGCGCCGTCACTACGCGATGCGATGGGCCCGATCCACTGACGCCGTGACGCCGAACGCGAACGACGCCCAGACGGAGAGCGAGGCCGCGGTGACGAGCGCGAGGATGGTGAGCGCAATCGTCGTGCCCACACGGCGGGCGCATCGCCGTCCGATCGGTACCTCCAGGAACACGCCTCCATGTTCGCGTGTGGTCGTGGTCGCCGCGAACCGGCCGTAGTGTCTGACGGATGGACCTCGGGATCTCGGGCAAGCGGGCCGCGGTCGCCGCGGCGTCGCAGGGGCTCGGCTTCGGCACCGCGCAGGCGCTCGTCGCGGCCGGGGTGCAGGTCGCGATCTGCGCGCGGCGGCAGGACGCGGTCGACGCCGCGGTCGCGAAGCTGGGTGGCGACACGGTCGGCATCGTCGCCGACGTCGGTGGGCCGGAGGGCGCGTCGGCGTTCGTCGAGGCGGCGCGCGCCGCGCTCGGTGGCGTCGACATCCTCGTGGCGAACGCGGGTGGACCGCCGCCGGCGACGTTCGAGACCGCGACGATCGACCAGTACGCGGCTGCGTTCGACCTCAACTGCCGCTCGACGATCGCGATGTGCCAGGCGGCCCTGCCCGCGATGCGCGAGCAGGGGTGGGGCCGCGTCGTTGCGATCACGTCGATCGCGGTGCGGCAGCCGATCGCGAACCTCATCCTTTCGAACACCGCGCGAGCCGGCGTGACGGGCTTCCTCAAGACGCTCGCGCGCGAGGTCGCACGCGACGGTGTGACCGTCAACTCGTTGCAGCCGGGTCTGCACGCGACGGAGCGCCTCACGGGTTTGAGCGATGGCGCCGCGCTCGACGGCCTCGCGAACGGGATTCCGGTCGGCTTCCTCGGCACCGCCGACGACTTCGGCGCGGTCGCCGCGTTCCTCTGTTCTGTGCACGCCCGCTACATCACCGGCGCGGCGATCCCGGTCGACGGCGGCTCCGACGCCGCCTTGATGTAGCCGAGGAGGCCGCCCGATGTTCCGACACATCGTCCTCTTGCGCTGGACCGACGAGTCGACGCCCGAGCAGCGGGTCGCGGTGCCGGCGGCCCTGCGCGAGCTACCGGGTGCGATCCCCGAGATCCGCAGCTACGCGCTCGGCGTCGACGCGGGTGTCGGCGGCGACGGCAACTCCGACCTCGCGATCGTCGCCGACTTCGACACGGTCGCCGACTACGCCGTCTACCGCGACCACCCCGTGCACCAGGACCTGATCGCGCGCTTCATCCGCCCGATCCTCGCCTCCCGCGCCGCCGTCCAGCACGAGCTCTGAAGCGGGCGCCGTGGTCACACGAGCGCGCGGCTCCGTTCCGCCCGTGCGCTCCAGCGTCGGCCCCGCGCGATCGCCGGCCGTTCGACGAGATAGAAGCTCGCGGTTGCGGCCGTCGCCGTCAACGCAGCGGTCGTGATCAACCTGACCCAAGGGTCGGGAGTCAACGAACCGTGCGAGATCCACCGGGCGATCAACCTGATCATCGTCAGATGCCAGAGGTAGATGCCGAAGGAGATCGTGCCCAGGTACGTCGCCGGTCGGCTCCGGAGCAACGCGCGGATCGCGCCGCGATGCTGGTCTCCGAGGACGGCGGGTGTGATGAGCAACACTGCGATCGCACCGCGCAGCATCGGCAGCGTCAACGCGACGAGCCGCGAGACCGGCGGGTGCCCGGGTCTGCCGTCTGCCAACGGACACGACCACACGTAGACGACGAGCGCCGTCGTCCACCACAGCCACGGAACCCTGCCGACGGCGTCGAGCAGGCGAGGGATGCGGCCAGTCGCCGTGCACCACGCGCTCGCGATCGCCAGCAGCAACCCGAGCGCGAAAACGTCGAGATACCAGATCATCGTGTACTGGAGCACGAACTTCGGCGGGTTCGCCGACCAGAGCCACCACCCGCGTGCGCCGGCGCCGACGCAGAACAAGAGCGCCAGTGCGAGCAGCTCGCGCCGAAGCCGCTGCGTGCGCGAAGTGTCGGCGCCGCCGAGCGCGCGCAAACCGAGTGCGATGAACGGAAGGGTCGCGTAGAACGAGACCTCGATCACGAGTGTCCACGCGACGCCGAGGCCGGCGAGCTCGAGCCCTCGGTGGTAGCCCTGGGTCAACGTGTAGAGGGCGAAGAACCGGCCGAACCCACGGATGGTTCCGACGCCGAGCGTGAGCAGCGCGAACGAGAGTGCGACCCAATACGCCGGGAAGATTCGAACGGCTCGGCGCGTCCAGAACGGCACGGACGGTGGCTCGGCCTGGTCCGCGAAGTGTGCGATCGCGAACGGCCGGTAGAGCAGAAAGCCGGAGATGACGAAGAAGATCGCCACACCCTGGCCGCCGAATGCCCACGCCACGGCCTGCAACCGTCCTCGCAACCAGAGCGGCTCCGGCCCTCCGACGAAGAGGTAGTGGAACGCGACCACCGCGAGCGCCGCGATCGCCCGGAGGCCGTCGATGCACGGGAACCGGTCGGTCGTCGGTGCCGCGCCGCGGAGCGCTCGCCGACCCGGCGGCGCGGTCGGTTCCGTCATCGGTCTCGACCCCGGTCGGTCAAGCCCGCGCGATCGCCTTCGCCCACTTGTAATCGGGCTTGCCCGACGGCTGGCGCTCGACCTCGGCGACGACCGACAGCGCGCGCGGGACCTTGTAGTCGGCGATCGACTCGCGACAGTGCGCGACGAGTTGCTCGAGCGTCGCTTCCTCACCCACGCGGAACGCGACGACCGCGGCGACGTGCTCGCCCCACCGCTCGTTGGGCACCCCCACGACGAGCGCGTCGAACACCGCGGGGTGGCTCTTGAGCGCGGCCTCGACCTCCTCGGGGAAGATCTTCTCGCCGCCCGAGTTGATGCTCTGCGATCCGCGTCCCAGCACGGTGATCGTGCCGTCGAGCTCGATGACCGCGCGATCGCCGGGCACCGCCCAGCGCACGCCGTCGACCTCGACGAAGGTCGCGGCCGACTTCTGCTCGTCCTTGTAATAGCCGAGCGGCACTCGACCGCGGCGCGCGAGCCAACCGGTCTCACCGGGCCCGACCGGACGGTGGTCGTCGTCGATCACGGTCGTCGTGTCCTGCATGTGGAACTTCGGTCCCGACTGCGTGGTCTCGACGACGCCGTTCGCGCCCGTCTCCGACGCACCGAACGAGTCGAGCACGAGCACCTGCGGCATGAGCGCGTGCATCTGGTCCTTGATCGCGGGGGAGAGGATCGCGCCTCCCGACACGAGCGCGAAGAGCGACGGCGGCGCGCCCTTGCCCGCGATCGCGTCGACGAGCGGGCGCGCCATCGCGTCGCCGACGAGGCTGATCGTGTTCACGCCCTCGTCGGCGACCAGCTTCCAGATGTGGTCGGGTTCGAAACGGCGATCGGTCGAGAGCACGAGCGTTCCGCCGCCGAAGAAGCTGTTGAACATGGTCCACTGCGCGTTGCCGTGCATGAGCGGTGCGAGCGCGAGCGTCACCGCGGGATTCGGCGCAACCGACTGCGCGATCGCCTCGGGCGTCTCGATCCCGGGACCGCCGTAGTTCCCGCCGCCCATCGCGGCGAAGAAGATGTCCTCCTGGCGCCAGATGACGCCCTTCGGCATGCCCGTCGTGCCGCCCGTGTAGAGGATGTAGCGGTCGTCGGGAGAACGGGGCCCGAGGTCACGCTCCGGCGACGCCGCGGCAATCGCGTCCTCGTACGCGACCGTGTCGAGTCCGTCGCTCACGTCGGTGCCGTCGGCGATCCGCACGACGTGACGCAGTCGCGGCAGTCCGTCGATCGCCGGCTCGATGCGGGAGCCGAACTGCGACTCGAAGAACAACGCGACGAGGTCGGCGTTGTCGTACAGGTAGCGCAGCTCGTCGACCACGTACCGGTAGTTCACGTTGATCGGTACGACGCGCGCCTTGTAGCAACCGATCATCGTCTCGACCCACTCGGCGCGGTTGTGCGCGTGGATACCGACGTGATCGCCCGCGACCGCGCCCGCGTCGAGGAGCCAGTGCGCGCACGCGTTCGCGCGCGCGTCGAGCTCGGCGTAGGTGTAGCGGTGGTCGCCGGCGACGAGCGCGAGCCGGTCGGGCACGGTGTCGACCACCCGTTCGAAGAGGTCGGCGAGGTTGAACTGCATCGGGTTGACGTCGGTCGATTCCGTCATGGCGGTGCAGTGCAGCACGTCCCGGGGGTTGTCGCCAGCCGGCTCGGCTACCGTCGATCCGTGGCCCGGTCCCGCGTCGTCGGCACGCTCGTGTTCGCGCTGATCGCGAGCGTCGCGGCCACCGCGTGCGGGTCGAGTGGCAAGGCTTCGGGCTTCTGCGCGCGGATCAAGCAGGGCGACCCGGCCTTCAACTCGCTCGACGCGTCGAACCTGCACACTGCGCTCGCCGCGTTCGACAAGGTTGCCGACGCGGCCCCGCCGGCCGTCGCGAGCGACCTCCACACGATCAGCAGCTTCCGCCGGCGACTCGCCGACGATCCGAAGTCGATCGTGGCCGATCCGTCGCTCCTGCGCGCGTACGCGACGAGCACGAAGCGGGTCGACAACTACCTCCACCACACCTGCGGCGTCGACATCCCGCCGCCCGGCAAGCTGCTGTGACCTCGACGGAGGAGCGCTCGTGACGATCGAAGGTCATCGCTTCGCCCGGGGTGCCGTCGCGACGCCGCACTACCTCGCGAGCGCGGTCGGGCTCGGCGTGCTCGCCGACGGCGGCAACGCGATCGACGCGATCATCGCCGCGAACCTCGCGCTCGGTGTCGTCGCGCCGTACTTCTGCGGCTTCGGCGGCGACCTCTTCGCGATCGTGTACGACGGTCGCGACGCGAACGCGAAGCCGCTCGGCTACCGGTCGGCCGGCCGCTCGCCCGCGGCCGCGACGGCGGACGCGGTGCTCGCCGCATGCGGTAGCGACACGATGCCGCACGTCGGTCCGCACACCGTGACCGTTCCGGGCGCGATCCACGGATGGTTCGACCTGCTCGAGCGCTTCGGCACGCGCCCGTTCGCGCAGCTGTGCGAGCCCGCGCTGCGCTACGCGGCCGAAGGCTTCCCGCTCACGCGTCGCGGCGCGAACACGTTCGCCGGCTGTCACGCGATGTACGAGTACTTCGGTCGTGAGCCTCGCTTCACGGGCACGTTCGATGCCTTCCACGCCTGCTATCGCGCCGCGGAGGAGAACGGAACGCTCGTGCAGCCCGCCCTCGCGCGCACGATCGCGGCGCTGCGCGACGACGGCCCCGCGGCGTACTACGGCGGTCCGATCGGGGCCGCGATCGCGGAGACGTTGCAGGCGCACGGTGGACTCATGACCGCCGACGACGTCGCCGCGCACCAGAGCGCGTGGGTCGATCCGTTGCACGTCGACTTTCGCGGCGTCGACGTCTACGAGCTCCCGCCACCGACGCAGGGCGTCAACGCCCTCGAAACGCTGCGCATCCTCGACGGCTGCGACCTCGGCGTCGACGGTGCCGACCGTCAGCACCTCATCATCGAGGCCGTGAAGCTCGCGCTCGTCGATCGCGACGAGTTCGTGACCGATCCCGACGCGATGACGATCGACCCCGCGTCGCTCCTCTCCGACGAATGGACCGCGAAGCGCCGCGGTGAGATCGATCCGCGGCGTGCCGCGACCCTGCCGCGCCAGCCCGGTCCCGATGGCGGCACCGCGTACATGTGCGCGTCCGATGCCGACGGCCTGCTCGTGAGCCTGATCCAGTCGAACTTCTCCGCGATCGGTTCGGGCGTGCACGTCACCGACTGGGGCATCAATCTCCAGAACCGCGGCGCGTCGTTCTCGCTCGATCGCGCACGCGCGAACGTGATCGCGCCGCGCAAGCTGCCGATGCACACGCTCGTCCCGACGCTCAGCCTGCGCGACGGCAAGCCGTGGCTGGTGTTCGGGAGCATGGGTGGGCAGGGGCAGATCCAGACCCACGCGCAGGTGCTCACGCGCATCGTCGTCGACGGCGCCGACCCGCAGGCCGCGATCAGCGCCCCCCGTTGGATGGTCGATCCCGACTGGTGGCGGGTGGCGATCGAGCCCCGGTTCGACGCCGACTGGGTCGACGACCTCGGTCGTCGCGGCCACGACCTGCGTTCGGTCCGTGACTATGACGACACCATGGGTCACGCTCACGCGATCGAGCTCATCCCGGGCGGCTACGTCGCCGCCACCGACCCTCGTGCCGAGGGCGCAGTTCTCGGCCTCTGACCTTTCTGGGCGCGCGCTGCGCCCGGCGCTCCTGACGCCTCAGCCCCAGGTCGGCCGGTCCGCGAAGCGACCCGACCGCTCGCGCGGTTACTACGCTGCGCCCCATGCCCGACTCCGCGTCCGAGCCGGAGCGCCTCAGCCCCGGATCGTCGAGGGTCCTCACGATTCCGAACGTCGTCACGTTCGTCCGGCTCCTCTGCGTGCCGCTCTTCCTCTGGTTGGTGGTCGGCACCGACCACTTCGCGATCGCGGCGTGGTTGCTCGCGGCGCTCGGCGCGACCGACTGGGTCGACGGGTATCTCGCGCGTCACCTGCACCAGGGGAGCGAGCTCGGCAAGGTGCTCGACCCGACCGCGGACCGGCTCATGCTGCTCGCGGCGACGGTCGCGATCCTCGCGGTCGACATGCCCGGCATCGTGAAGATCTTCGTCGTCATCGTGCTCGTGCGCGAAGCGGTCGTCGCCGCGGCGACGCTTGCGCTCGCGGCGGCCGGCGCGCGCCGCATCGACGTGTTGTGGGTCGGCAAGGCCGGAACGCTCGCGGTGATGTTCTCGTTGCCGATGCTGTTGCTCGCGGCGCACGTCGACGGGTTCTGGCACGCGGTGCTGCTCGTCGGCGGTTGGGGCTTCGGTGTCCCGGGTACCGCCCTCGGGTACTACGCGGCCGCGAAGTACGTGCCCGCCGCGAGGCTCGCGCTGCGCGACGGGCGTTCGGCGCGCCTGGCGAAGGTCGCGACCTGATGCGGCCGGCGCGACGAAGGAGGGAGGCGATCACATGAAGGCAGTCATCCTCGCCGGCGGCGAAGGCACCCGCCTGCGGCCGCTGACGAGCAACCAACCGAAGCCGATGCTGCCGATCGCCAACGTGCCGATGATGCGGCACGTCGTCCGATTGCTCGCGGAGCACGGTTTCGACGACATCGTCGTCACCGTCGCCTTCCTCGCCAACCAGATCCGCAACTACTTCGGAGACGGCGCCGAGTTCGGAGTGCGCATGCGCTACGCGACCGAAGACTCGCCGCTCGGCACCGCGGGCTCCGTGCGCAACGCGCGGGAAGAGCTCGACGAGCCGTTCCTCGTCATCGCGGGCGACGTCATCACCGATATCGATCTCGCCGCGGTGGTCAAGGCGCACATGGAGCGCGATGCGTTCGCGACCATCGCGTTGAAGCGGGTTCCCAACCCCGTCGAGTTCGGCATCGTCATCACGAACGAAGACGGCACGATCGAGCGCTTCCTCGAGAAGCCGACGTGGGGCCAGGTCTTCTCCGACACGATCAACACCGGCATCTACGTGCTCGACCCGCGCGTGTTCGACTTCATCCCGCCCGACGAGGTCGTCGACTTCTCGGGCGACGTCTTCCCCGCCGTGCTCGAGCAGGGTTTGCCGCTGCTCGGCACCGTGGTCGACGGCTATTGGGAGGACGTCGGCACGCTCGAGGCATACCGCGCCGCGCACGAGGACGTGCTCTCGGAGCGCGTGGACCTCGAGATCCCCGGGTTCAAGCTGCGCGACGGCGTGTGGGCGGGGGAAGGGTCCGACATCTCGCCCGACGCGCGCGTCGAAGGCCCGGTCCTCATCGGCGACAACACGCGCGTCGAGGCCGGCGCGGAGCTGCGGCCCTACACCGTGCTCGGTGGCGACGTCGTGGTGAAGGCGAACGCGAGCATCGAGCGCACCGTTGTGCACGACCACGTCTACGTCGGCGAGTCGTCGCGCGTGCGCGGTGCGGTCGTCGGGCGCGCGAGCGACCTGCGCAGCAACGTCTACCTCGACGAGGGTGTCGTCATCGGCAACGACTGCTTCGTCGGCGAGGGCGCGACCGTCAACCCGAACGTGAAGATCTATCCGTTCAAGAGCGTCGAGGCCGGCGCCGCGGTCACGTCGTCGATCGTGTGGGAGACGCGCGGCGCGCGCACCCTGTTCGGACGCCGTGGCGTGCGCGGGCTTGCGAACGTCGACATCACGTCCGAGGTCGCGGTGCGCCTCGCCCTCGCGTACGGCACGTCGCTGCCGAAGGGCTCGATGGTCACGATCAGCCGCGACACGAGCCGCACGGCGCGCGCGTTGAAGCGGGCGATCATGGCCGGCCTCAACCTCTCCTCGGTCCACGTGATGGACCTCGAGCTCGCGACCGTGCCCCTCACGCGCTTCCAGGTCCGCACCGAACGCGCACAGGGCGGCATGACCGTCCGCCTCGCGGTGGGCGATCCCGACTCGGTCGAGATCCGCTTCTTCGACTCGCACGGCGCCGACATCGACGAGGGCACGCAGCGCAAGGTCGAGCGGTTGCACTACCGCGAAGACTTCCGCCGTGCGTTCGCGGGCGACATCGGCGAGATCGTCTTCCCGCCGCGTGCGATGGAGTACTACACGGGCGCGCTCGTCGACAGCGTGAACATCGACGCGGTCGTCGCGCGCCACTTCAAGGTCGTGCTCGACTACTCGTTCGGCGCGACCGCGTCGGTCATGCCGAACGTGCTCGCGAAGATCGGCGCCGAGGTCCTGTCCGTGAACCCGTACGCGAGCACGGCGTATGCGGCGGAGGCCGCCGAGGAGCACGGCCCGAGGACGGAGCGCCTCGCGCATCTCGTGCGCTCGTCGGGGAGCGACCTCGGCGTGGTGTTCGACGCCGACGGCGAGACCGCGACCTTCATCGACGACCGCGGCGAGGTGCTGCCGTCGGACCGCGTGCTGCTCGCGCTCGTGAGCCTGGTGTGTCGCACCAAGAAGAACGCACGCCTCGCGCTCCCGGTCTCGGTCAGTCGCGAGGCCGAGCGGCTCGCCGAGCAGCACGGCGCGTCGATCGTCTGGACGAAGCTCTCGGCCGCGCACCTCATGGAGATCGCGGGCAGCGGCGAGGTCGACTTTGCCGCGTCCCCCGACGGCGGGTTCATCTGGCCCGACGTGATCCCCGCCCACGACGCCATCGCGACATTGCTCCATCTCCTCGACCTGCTCGCGGGTGCCGAGGAGACGCTCTCCGAGGTCGTGGGCGCGATCCCGCCGAGCTTCGTCGTCCACGAGACCGTGCCGACGTCGTGGGACGCCAAGGGTGCGGTGATGCGCGAGATCGTCGAGCGCTCGAAGGGCGAGGACATGCTGCTCGTCGACGGCGTGAAGATCATCCGGCCCGAGGGCTGGGTGCTCGTGCTGCCCGATCCCGAGCTGCCGATCACGCACGTGTGGGCCGAGAGCGACACCGAGCGCGAGGCCCGTCGCCTCGTCGCCGTGCAGGCCGGCCGCATCGCCGAGATCGCGAGGTAGCGCTTCCGGTCGCTCGCTCCGCTCGCGGGCTCGGCCGGTCACGCGACTAACTTGCCCGCCGTGAACTTCCCGGACGATCTGAAGTACTCGAAGGAGCACGAGTGGGTGCGCGTCGACGGCACGAGCGCCGTCGTCGGCATCACGAGCTTCGCCCAGGACTCGCTCGGCGACATCGTGTACGTCCAGCTGCCCGACGTCGGCGAGACGTTGGCGCGCGACCAGACCTGCGCGGAGGTCGAGTCGACGAAGTCGGTCTCGGACATCTACGCACCGGTCGCCGGGACCGTGACCGCGGTGAACGAGGCGCTCGTGAACACGCCGGAGCTCGTGAACGCGGAGCCCTACGGCGACGGATGGATCTTCCGCCTCGAGCTCTCCGACCCCGGTGACCTCGACACGCTCATGGACGCCGCCGCCTACCGCGCGCTCGTCGAGGCGTGACCTCGAACCGCCCGGGTGTGAACCTCAACTGGAGGCTTCGATCGGGCGTTGCCGCTGCTCACGGGCGTCGGTAGCCTCGCCACTGTGATCTGCGGCCGCTGCGGGCATCCCAATCCCGAGGGTGCGAACTTCTGCTCCTCGTGCGGCGCGCCGCTGGTCGCGCCCGAAGAGACCACCCTCACGTTGAGCGCCGTCGAGGCCGCCGACGTCGAGGAGGATCTCGCCAAGTACCTCGAAGAGCTCCCGCCCGGCGTCGGGCTGCTCGTGCTCCGCGACGGCCCGGTCGCGGGCAGCTCCTACCGCATCGAGTCCGAGAGCACCACGGCGGGCCGGCATCCCGATTCCGACATCTTCCTCGACGACATCACCGTCTCGCGTCGGCACGCAGTGATCGATCGCGACGCCGAGGGCTTCACCGTGCGCGACGCGGGCTCGCTGAACGGCACGTACGTGAACCGCGAGCGGGTCGACCGGACCAAGATCAAGACCGGCGACGAGCTGCAGATCGGTCGCTTCCGTCTCAGCTTCCTCGTCGGTGAGACCCGGTGAGCACGATGGCGCGCGCGCACGTCTCGATCGGCGACGTGCTGAACCAGCTGCGCGACGAGTTCCCCGAGGTCACGATCTCGAAGATCCGGTTCCTCGAGAGCCAGGGTCTCGTCGACCCCGAGCGCACACCGTCGGGCTACCGGAAGTTCTACGCGAACGACGTCGAGCGCCTGCGCTGGATCCTGCGCGAGCAACGCGAGCACTTCTTGCCGCTGAAGGTCATCAAGGACCGGCTCGAGGACATGGACCGCAGCGGCGGGTTCGAGGAGACGCCGGAGTCGAAGGCCGAGGCGACCGAAGCGGTGAACGCGCTGTTCGCGAGCGCGCACGACCGTCCGGTGCGCCGTGAGGCCGACGACGTCGCCGACTCGCTCGCCGACGATGGCGACGAACCGTTCCTCGCCGACAACGGTGACGCGATCCTCACCCGGGCCGAGCTCGCGCACCTTGCGGGCCTCGACGATGCCGGGCTCGCGGAGCTGGAGTCGTACGGGTTCCTGAAGGCGTCGGTCACGACGGGGGACCGCGCGCTCTTCGACGAGGACGCGCTCGCAATCGCGCGTGTCGCGCAGCAGTTCCTCAAGTTCGGCATCGAGCCTCGCCACCTCCGCATGTACTACGCGTTCGTCGAGCGCGAGGCGAACCTCTTCGAGCAGGTGTTGCTGCAATACCGTCGCCAGCGCAATCCCGATGCACGCGCGCGCGAGATCGAAGCGATCGGCGAGCTCGCGGGTCTCGGCCGCCAGCTGCGCGCGGCGCTGTTGCAGCAGCACGTCCGCCGCTCGTTCGGACCCTGACGCGCGCGACCGTCTCCGTCGCTTGACCGTGTCGCGCTCGATCCTGCTCGACCCGGACGACCTGCGCGCGGTGCTGACGCGCATCGGGCAGGAGATCGCGTCCGATCATCCCGAAGGCGTCGTGCTCATCGGCGTGCTCAAGGGTGCGCTGCTGTTCCTCGCCGACCTCGTGCGCGCGATCCCCGACATCCCGGTCGCCGTCGACTTCATCAGCATCTCCCGCTTCGCGCCCGATTCCGGACGCGTGCGCATCACTCAGGACGTGCAGATGGACATCGCGGGTCGCGACGTCGTGATCGTCGAGGACCTCGTCGATACCGGTCTCACGCTGGCGTACCTCTCGACGCAGCTCCGCGCGCGCGATCCCCGCCGGCTCGACGCGTGCGCGCTGCTCGATCGCGAGTCGCGGCGCATCGTGCCCGAGACCGTGCGCTACCGCGGTGTGCGGCTCGAGGATGCGTTCGTGCTCGGCTACGGCCTGCACTATCGCGACCTGTACCGCAATCTTCCCTTCGTCGCCGTGGGTGATCGGGACGAGGTTCGGCGCCGGCCCGACGTGTACGTGGAGGACCTCTACTCGGCGTCGATACGCCGTCGTGACGGGGATAACGGCGCGTGACCCGGTGGTAGGGTCTTGCTGGCCGATGCGGAGGGTGCCGTGATCCGACTTTCGCTCGTCGGGGTGCGTGTCGAGGTGGGAACGAACCCGCCGCAGCCCATCGTGCTCCTTCGTGAGGACGAAGGTCAGCGTTACCTGCCGATCTTCATCGGCACGCCCGAGGCGACCGCGATCGTCTACGCGCTCCAGAACATGGACACGCCGCGGCCGATGACTCACGACCTGTTCAAGCAGGTCCTCGACGAGCAGCAGGTCACGCTCGAGCGGGTCGAGATCACCGAGCTCCACGACGGCACCTTCTACGCCAAGCTCTCGCTCGACCGTGGCGGTGAGCGCACCCTGGTCGACAGCCGTCCCTCCGACGCCATTGCCCTGGCCGTCCGCTACCAGGGCACGGTGCCGATCTTCGCCGACGAAGCGGTCCTCGACGAGGCCGGAGTCCTGTTCGATCAGGACGAGGACGCCCTCGAGGAAGAGGAGCAGGTCGAGGAATTTCGCGAATTCATCGAGCACGTTCGGCCCGAGGATTTCGCACAATGACGCCGTTCCCGGCATAACCCTCGATCAGTGGTCGAGCACCCTCGACCGCAGCTTGACGTTGACGTCGAGAGGGCCGGTGTTTACCGTCACCGCTGTAGTTACGAGGGTGTGAGTCGCCCTCGTCCGCGCTCGGCCCGGTCTCCGGTGCCGCCGGCGAACGGTGCGTAACCCGATGGACATGAGCCAGACCGAGCATCCCGAAGGGTTCCGGGGCCCGCAGGTGTGTGCGGTGGTGGGCATCACTTACCGGCAGCTCGACTACTGGGCCCGGACCGACCTCGTGCGGCCGTCGCTCCACGACGCGAAGGGGAGCGGCACCCAGCGCCTCTACACCTACCGCGACCTCGTCGAGTTGAAGGTCGTGAAGAGCCTCCTCGACGCGGGCGTCTCGTTGCAGACCGCGCGCAAGGCGATCGACTACCTGCGCGAGCACCTCGGAGAAGACCTCGCGTCGGCGAGCCTCGTGCTCGACGGCAGCCGTTCGGTGCTCGCGTTCGACGGCGAGCAGATCGTCGACCTCGTGCGCCGGGGTCAGGGCGTGCTGAACATCGTGCCGCTCGCGCGTGTCGTCGACGCGCTCGACGCGGAGATCCTTGCGCTCGCGCCGCGCGTCGCCGAGCCGCAGCAACCACAGCTGTCGTTATCCGACGCGCCGGCACGGCACGCGGTCCAGGGGAGATAGCGCAATCGACGACGCGCCGCTCCCGCACGAACAGGTTCGCTTCGCGCACAACTCGGAGCGACAGTTCGCGAAGCTGCTCGACTTCTACGCGATCACATGGGATTACGAGCCGCGCACGTTCGTGCTCGCGACCGACCGCGACGGCAACCCGGTGCAGGCGTTCACCCCCGACTTCTACCTTCCCGCGTACGACCTCTTCATCGAGATCACGACGCTCAACCAGAAGCTCGTCACGAAGAAGAACCGCAAGGCGCGGCTCGTGCAGGAGCTCTACGGCGTCAACGTGCGCGTCCTCTACCAGCGTGACTACCTCGACCTGCTCGTGAAGTACGGGCTCGAACCGCCGTCGCAGCTCGCGATCGCGGGGGTCGGCGCGGGTACCGCGCTGCGGTTCGGTCCCGACCCGCGACCCTTCGAGCAGCCGTCGGCCGAGAGCGCCTAAGTTCCGCCGTCTTGGACCAAGCACTCCGGCACAGCCCACTCGACGCGGCCCACCGCGCCCTCGGAGCACGCTTCGCCGCGTTCGGCGGGTGGGACATGCCACTCCAGTACGCGGGCGTGCTCGAGGAGCACCGCGCGTGTCGCGAGCGCGCGGTCGTCTTCGACGTCTCGCACCTCGGAACGCTGCGGTGCGCGGGCGGGGGAGTGGTCGATGCGCTCCAGTGGGCGCTGACCAACGACCTCGGTCGCATCGCACCGGGTCGCGCGCAGTACACGCATCTGCTCGACGAACGCGATGCGCACGTCGTCGACGACCTCATCGTGTGGTGGCTGGAGCCGACGGAGCTGCTCGTGATGCCGAACGCGTCGAACACCGCGCCGCTCGCCGCCGCGCTGCATGATGCGATCGCGCAGTTCGGCGCGGCCGACGACACGGTCGACGATGTCACCGGCGGCCGCGCGGTGCTCGCGATCCAGGGCCCGCAAGCGCGCGCGTTGCTCGCGCCGATCGCGCCCGACGCGGCGGCGGTGGAGCGGTTTCACGTCGCGCCGTTCATCTGGAACGGCGTCGGGTGCGTCGCCGCGGGAACCGGTTACACCGGCGAGGACGGCGTCGAGATCCAGGTTCCCGCGGAGCACGCGCCCGCACTCTGGGATGCGCTGCTCGGCGCCGGCGTCGTGCCCGCAGGACTCGGTGCGCGCGACACCCTGCGGCTCGAGGCCGCGCTGCCGCTGCACGGCCATGATCTCGGTCCCGGCATCACGCCGTTGCAGGCCGGGCTGCGGTGGGTCGTGCGGTTCGACAAGGGCGACTTCCGCGGCCGCGCCGCGCTCGAAGCCGAACGCGATCGAGGTGTCGCGCGCGTGCTGCGGGGCATGGCGACGACGGGCCGGCAGCCCCCGCGCGAGGGTGCGGAGGTGCTGCGCGGTGGGGAGGCGGTGGGCACGGTGACGAGTGGCAACTTCTCGCCGACCCTCGGGCACGGCATCGCGCTCGGACTCCTGAGGCCCGATGTCGAGATCGGGACGCGCGTCGAGTTGTCGGTGCGCGGACGCACGCTCGACGCGACCGTCGTCGAGACTCCGTTCGTTCGCCGCTGAGCTTTCTGGTCGCGCTCGCGCGCTCGCCGCTCCTCACGCCTCACGCGAGAAGTCGGGCCGCCCGCAACGCGAACCGCCCGTTCCGGCCAGAGCTCCGAGTCCGTCGTCGCTCAGGACTCGGCCGGTACCAAGGGCACGGCCGGTACCGTCCGCACGGCGAGAACGCGGTCGGTGCGGTAGCTCGCGACGCGTTCGCTCCAGCTCGACAGCCGGTGGATGCCGCTGTTCGTCGTGAAGAAGGTCGTCAACGGGCCTTCGAGCTCGTAGGCGTCGGCGCCGTCGACCCGTTCGATCGTTCCGTCGGTGGTGACGATCTCGAAGACCATCGCGCGCTCCGTTCGTCGGGGGAGGTCACCGTACGACGAAGAGGTTGTGGATCGTAAGCAGGATCAACCTGTGGACGGGTTGTGGAAAAGGTGCGCGCCGAGGAAGGCGAGCAGCGCCGCGTTGAACTCCGTCGCGCGTTCGAAGTACGACGAATGACCCGCGCCGTCGATCTCGACGACGCGCGCATCGCGCAGTCGCCGCGCGCCGTCGCGCACGAGCCCGGCGGGGAACAGCTGATCCTCGGGGGAGGTGATGACGAGCACGGGCACACCGGTCGCGTTCATCTGCTCGTGCGTCACTTCCCAACCGGTGAGCGCGCGTGCGACCGCGATCAACGGCGGCTCGTGGAACGAGTCGAGCTGTTGGTAGAGGAACGCAAGCGCGGGATCGCGCGCGACGAGACTCGTGCTCACCGCCGCGTGCGATCCGATCGTCGGTGGTCCGGCCGGCAGCGTTTGTGTCACGTGACGAAAGTGATCGTGCAGCTCGCGCGTGTACAGACCGCCGATGGTGTTGGCGAGCGTGAGCGTATGGACGCGGTCGGGGTGGGCGATCGTGAACGCGCTGACCCACCAGCCGCCCATCGACTGACCGACGAGATCGACGCGGTCGACACCGATCTCGTCGAGGATGCGCGTGATGTCGGCGGCCGCCCCGTCGGCGCCCAACGTGCCGTTCGTGCACGTCGAGTTACCGAAGCCGCGGCTGTCCCACGTGACGACGCGATAGCCGGCCGCCGCAAGCGCCGGAACCTGTTGGAACCAGGATGCGTGCGTGCCGCCGGCGCCGTGCGTCAACACGACCGTGCGGGCGTCGGGTGCGCCGGTCACCTCGTAGTAGAGGACTTCACCGTCGTGCTCGATGCGTGCTCTGCGCCATTCCGCCGTGCTCACCGCAGGGGATCGTAGAGACCGGTGCGGCTCGCGGCATCCGTGCCGGTGCACCCGGAGCCAAACCCAGAGCAGTTTACATAACGAGGATTATCGGCGGCCGGGGAGAAGGCCGCCGGGAAACGGCGCCGCGTGCTGGGCTGCGATGCTGGACCGCACAACGACGAGGAGGACCGTGATGCCCGAGGACTTCGAAGGCGACCTCACCGAGTCGGTCTTCTGGGGCGCCGACCTGAGCCGGTCGACGCTCCGCGACGTGAACCTCACCGGCGTGCGGGTGTCGCACGCGTGGCTCGTCGACGTCGACATCGACGCGCTCGTCGAGCGCGTGACGATCAACGGTGTCGACGTCACCGACTTCGTCAACGAGCACGACGCCTGGTATCCGCTGCGGGCGATGCTGCGACCCGACGATCCCGCAGGCATGCGCCGCGCGCTCGATGCCCTCGACGCCGCGTGGTCGACGACGATGGCGACCGCGCGCGCACTCCCGGAGCCGAAGCTGCACGAGTCGGTCGCCGGCGAGTTCTCGTTCGTGCAAACCCTGCGGCACCTCGTCATGGCGATCGACAAGTGGTTCACCGCGCCGATCCTCGGCGAGCCCTTCGATCCGATGGGCCTCCCGAACACCGGCTCGCTCGACTTCGATTTTCCCGGGCTCGACCTCGCCTCGGACCCGACCTTCGCCGAGGTGCTCGCGGTGCGCGCCGACCGCGCCGGCAAGCTGCGCGACTACGTCGACCGGCTCGACTCGGGTGAGCTCGACCGCGAGGTCGTCGTGCTCGAGAACGGGCCCAACCCCGTGCGCGAGTGCCTCTTCACGGTCTTCGAAGAGGAGTTCCATCACAACCGCTACGCACGGCGCGACCTCGCGCAACTGCAGTGACGGTGGTCAGCCGATCCCTTCGACGACTGGCGCGGCGATGCGTCGCGGCGGTGCGTCCGGCGTGACGAGCCAGAGCGCTCCCGACCCGTCGGGCTGCCCGGCGAGCTCGCGCACGTCGACCGCGAGATCGTCGGAGTGCGGACGCACGCGCACCGCGGCGTCGGCGAACATCTCGGGTGCGCCGGTGTGGTGGCCGCTGCGCCACACGACACGGTGGGTTCGCCAGTCGGTGACGACGAGGTCGCCGGTCTCGAGTGTCGATACCACGAGGTGACCGTCCCAGGAGACGCTCTGCGGCTGGCCCGCCACCGTCGCCACGGTGCGACCCGTCGTCGTGTCGACCACCTGGCCCGCGGGCCCGGCGCCGAACTCGAGTGCGTACCGACCACTTCCCGACAACGCGACCGGCCGCGCGTCGCCGTTCGCCGGCGACCACGCCGCGGTCGACGTGTGCCCGGTCGTGAGTCGAACCTGGATCACGGGCCCGGTGAGGAACGCCATCTCGACGTTCATCACGAACGCGTTCTCGCTCGTGACGCTGCAGCCGAGGATCTCCGGTCCTCCGTGTGACCCGGCGAAGCCGACGGCGGCGACGGTACGGCTGCCGTGCCCGGGATCGAAGAGCACGAGGTGGGTCTTCCCGTTGTAGAGGCCGTGCGTGCCCGCGTGCGGCTGCATGTCGCAGAGGTGGCGGCTGTCGTCGGCCCACACGCCTTCGAAGTCGCCCTGCGCGAGCACGCGCCCGCGGAGGTCCAGGATCTGTCCCTGCTTCATCGCCGAGTCCGAGACGCCGAGCACGAGGATGCGCGTCCCGTCGGGCGAAAGGAACACCGTCGTGCAGCAGTCGGCGATGCCCTGCGGGTGCACCGTCGCGATGTGCTGCCCGGCCCAGTTCCACACGTCGATGGTGTGCTTGTCGTTCGGGAACGGCAGCGTGAGGAAGCCGGCAACGGGCGGTCGCGCCGGTGCCGGCGCGGCGGTCGTCGGCGTCGTCGCGGTCGGCGCGTGCGTCGACGAGTTCGTGATCGTGATCGTCGCGAGCACGATGGCGAGCACGACCGCGAACGCCACGACGGTCGCGACCGGAAGCGGCACGCGGCGACGCGCGGATCGCCGGTCGTCGAATGCGGGCAGCGGCAGCGGCAGCTGCGCGACACGCTCGCGCAGCGCCGCGAACTCGTGATGCAGGTGGTCGTCGAGCTCGTTCATGCCGGCTCCTCCTCCTGACGCATACCGAGCCGCCGTGCGAGTGCAGCTCGCGCGCGCCGGAGATGGGTGCGGCTGGTCTCTTCGCTGCACCCGAGGATCTCGGCGCTCCGCGCGACGCTGAGGTCCTCGAAGTAGACGAGCGCGACGATCTGCGCCTGCCGGCGCGACAGCGAGCGGATCGCGCGCCCGAGCTCGGGATCAATGAGGGGTGGTTCCGCGGCCGCGCCCGGCGCGAGCGACGCGAGCCGTTCCACGAGCCGGCCCTCCGACGATCGGCGCCGTCGCAGTGACACCGCCCGGTTCGCGACGACGCGGCGCACCCACGCGCCGGGGTCGTCGTAGCGGGCGATGCGGTTCCAGTCGTGGAATGCCGCCGCGAACGCGTCCTGCGCGAGGTCCTCGGCCGCGTCGAGTCGCCCGCAGAGCACGAAGGCCAGACCGACGACGGTCCGGTACTCGGCCGCGAAGAACGCGCTGAAGTCGGCGACCTCCTCGCGCCCCACTGTTCCCTCGGACTTCACTGCGAGTCACTCGCCCGAGCGTGCCGATTCCGGTACGTCTCGGCCCCGATTCGGGCGATCAGGCACGCCTGCCCACGACGGGGAAGTCTGCCCGCCGCGACGCGCCGAGTCGACGTGCGTCAGACCGCGGTCGTCGAGCCGAGACAGGTGGAGCGCGCGCCGGCGAACTCGTCGAGCTCGGTGCCGAAGAGGTCGGTCAGCGATTTCGCGGCCGCGAAGTCGGTCGCGGCAAGCGCGTGCAGCGCGTCGGATTCGGTGCCGAACGCGCGATTCGCAACGCTGATCGCGTGTTGGCACGCGGTCTGGATTGCGGCTGAGTGCGAAGCCTGCGCGCGGAGAGCGCGCAGCCGAGCCTCGTCGGCTGTGAGCTCGCGCGCCTGGGTCGCGATCGTCGCGGCGCGCCGCTCGAGCTCGGAGCGCTGCGCTTCGACCTGGCGATGCAACCCCGGTACGGGTGCGTGGCCGTTGGCGCGCCCGACGGCGTAGGCACCGCCGGCGACGACGAGCAACGCGGCGACGAACCCGGCGCTCAATCGACGGCGGATGCTCCCCCGGTCACGCGCCACCGAGCCGACCGCCGCGGGCGGACGAGGCCGCGGCTCGGGATAGTCGATGTTCGACCAGTACGAGTCGTCCGGCAGCGACGTCACCGTGCCGCGCTCCCCTGCCGATTCGTCGAACCGGTCCGCCCCGACCATGCCGCCTGACCCGCCGTGCCGTGGAGCGGCCTCCCGTGCCACTCTCAGCGGAGAGAATACAACGGAGAGTGACTCCGCGTCAGGGTGAGCGGTCTCGATCGCGGGTCAGCTGTTGGCGTCGGGCGACTCGGAAGGCTCCGGAGGCGGCACCGGCAGGTCGGCGCGCACCTCGGCGCCGCGCCCGCTCGTCAGCGCGTCGACGACGTCGTCGTGGAGCGGCTCGGCGGAGAACGCATCCTTGAACTTCTCACGGATCTCGGGGTGCTCACGTCCACGCGCCCAGTCGAAGAACTCGTGCAAGCGCGCCTCGAGCTGTTCGAGCTCGTTGTTCGCGGGCGCCGCTTTCGGGTGGTCGCGCATCTCGTTGATCTCGCGACCAAGGTCGCCCATGCTGCTCATGCCGGCACGCTAGCCAGCGTGGCCGGGCGTCCCGGAATCACACGTGGACGAGCGGGCGCGCCGCGTCGAGCAGCCACGACAACGCTTCACGCACCTCGACCGGGTCGAGCCCCGCGGCGAGGTCACGCTCGACGTCGCCGACCGCGCACTCGAGCACGTAGATCCGGTCGCGCAGTACGTCGAGCTCGGCGCGCGCGAGCACGAGCTCGTCCTCGCCGAGGCCCAGCTCGACCGCGCGCTGGCGGGCTTCGTAGTGGCGCTGCCGGCAGCTCTGCCGGCAGTACTGCCGCGGCCGTCCACGAGTCGCCGCGGGCGGCAAGGGTCGGCCGCACCAACGGCACGGGGATCCGCTCGCCGCAGTCGTCGAGCGCTCCCCCGGCTCGCACGCCTGGGACACGCCAAGCAACGGTAGCGAGGCCCCCGTCAACGCACGTGGATGGTGTTGTCTCCCGTGGCCGATGTGGAGCCGCAGGGATGGCGCCTACAGCCGCCCGGTCTCCGCGGCCGCCGCCTCGGTGAGGGCCAGCTGGCGCTCGACGATGTCGAGACCGCCGTCCCAGAACGCGGGGTCCGAGAGGTCGACGCCGACGATCGTGCCGAGGTCCTCGGGCGCCATCGAGCCGCCGGCCGTGAGCAGCTCGAGGTACCGCGGCACGAACTCCGAGCCCCGCTCCTCGTACTGCGCGTACACAGCCAGCGCGAGCAGCTGGCCGTACGCGTAGGCGTACACGTAGCCCGGCGTCGCGATGAAGTGCGGGATGTACGACCACCACGTGCGGTAGCCCTCGGTGAGCTCGACCGAGTCGCCGAGCATCGCCGACTGGGTCGCGATCCAGTGCTCGTTGAAGTCGTCGACCGCGAGCTCACCCGAGTCGCGACGCGCGTTGTGCACCGCGTCCTCGAACCGGTTCATCGCGACCTGGCGGAACACGGTCGCGATCTGACCTTCGAGGTTCTCGGCGAGCAGCGCGAGGCGCTCTGCGGGATCGGTCGTCGCGGAGAGCAGCCGGCCGAACGTGACGGTCTCACCGAACACCGATGCGGTCTCCGCCAGCGTGAGCGGCGTGCTCTGGTGGAACACGCCCTGCGGGCGCGCGAGGTACGCGTGCAGGCCGTGGCCCAGCTCGTGCGCGAGCGTGAGCACGTCGCGGCGGCGCGCGGTCCAGTTCAAGAGCACGTACGGGTGGTGCGACGGGACGGTGTACGCGCAGAACGCTCCCCCGCGCTTGCCCGGTCGCACCGGCGCGTCGATCCACTGCTCGTCGAAGAACTTGCGCGCGATGTCGGCGAGGTCGGGCGAGAACGACGCGTACGAGTCGAGCACGAGCTCACGCGCGTCACCGAAGCCGAACTGTGCCTCCGACGACGCGATCGAGGCCATGCGGTCGTAATCGCGGACACGATCGACACCGAGCAGCCGGGCCTTCAGCCGGTACCAGCGTTGCGGGATCGAATACCGACCTTGCACCGCGGTGACGAGTGCCGCGACCGACTCGTCGCTCGCCTCGTTCGCGAGGTTGCGCCCCGCGATCCACGACGGGAACTTGCGCATCCGGTCGTCGATCGCCTTGTCGGCGAGCAACGTGTTGAACACGTAGGCGCGGGTGCGCAGGCCCGGAGCGAGCCCCGCGGTCACGGCTTCGGCCGCGGTCCGCCGCACATCGGGATCGGGTGAGCCGAGTCGAGAGAGCCCGGCTTCGAGGGGCTGCGATTCGCCGTCGAGCTCGACCGTGATCGCGGAGTCGAGCTCCTCGAACAGCCGCACCCACGCGCTCGTGCCCGTCACCGTCTTCTCGGTGAGCACGACCTCCTCGGGCTCGCTCAGCAGGTGCGGGCGGTAGCGGCGAACGGAGCGCAGGTGGTGGCGCGCGTACTCGAGGCGCGGGTCGGCGAGGTGCGCGTCGACCGCGGCGTCGTCGAGCGCGGCCCACTCGAGCTCGAAGAACACGAGTTGCGTGCTCATCGCGGTTGCGCGTTCCTCGACGCGCATCATGAGCGCGCCGCGCGCAGGATCGGCCGTGTCGGTCGAGAACCGCAGGCTCGCGTAGTTGCCGGCGCGCCCGACGAGATCTTGCAGCGACGCGAGCAGCGCGACGAGGTCGACGATCTCGTCGGTGCTGCAGTCGGCGATGCGGCCGCGGAACTTCGCGGCCCGTGTCGTCACCTCGTCGGCCTCGGCGAGCAGCGCGTCGACGCCCGCGTCACCCGCGGCGGGGAGCAACGTCTCGAGGTCCCACGCGACGTCCTCGGCGGTGAGATCGGTTGCAGTCATTCGCACCTCGGCGGGTTCGGCGGGTTCATGGAGGTCCACTCTCGGTATCGGCATCCGAGAGCCGCTTGTGCATCACGATCGCGCGGGCGACGAAGCCCTGTTGCTCGAAGAAGTTCTTGGTCGCCCGGTTACCGGGCAGCGCCAGGGCATCGGCCCCGGAACAGCCCCGCTCCGCGAAGAAGACCAGGAGCTGCTCGACGACGGCCTCCCCCACCCCGACCGACCGGGCGTCGGGCTCGACGAAGAGCTCGTCGACCACGCCGTGGTCGCGGCCGTCGCGCAGCCGCTCGACGCGGCCGACACCGAAGCCGATGACCACGTCGTCGATCGTGCCGACGACGACGCTCACGTCGTCGCGCTCGAGCAACGCCGCGAACGCCTCGTCGAGCGGCTCGGGCCGCGCGTCGCGCGCGGCCCAGGTCGCGCCGCCGCGCATCGGTGTCAGCTCGGCGACGCCTCGGCGCGCGAGGAGCACGATCTGCTCGAGGTCATCGTCGGTCGCGACGCGTGCGCTTTCCACCGGTGGCGAATACCTACGCGGAGAGCTGTTCGATTTTGCCCAGGATCGTGCGCCGGCGGCGGTGCCCGGTCTCGTACTCACGCACCGCGGTGAGCTCGTCGCGGCTCAGTCCTGCGAGCCGCTCCACGACCTGCGACGCCGACAGCGCGTCGTAGCCGGGAATGGCGAGGGTGTCGGAGTCGCCGCGGCCGTTCTCGCTCGCCGGCGCGACCGACGCGGTCGGCGCGGCGGGCTCGGGCGTGATCGACACCACGCGAGGCGCCGGGCGCGCCTCCTGCTCGGCTCGCGCGGCCGGTGGTGACGACGGGCGCATCGACGCGAGTCGCTCCTCGACCTTGCGGCGGAGCATCGGCAGACCGAACGCGATCGCGACCTGTCCCGCGCCCTTGGCGTGTTGGACCCGCTGCTCCACCTGCTCGTGGCGGACCTCGACCTCGGCCCGCCCGCGCGCAACGACCATGCGCAGCAGGTCGGGCGCCATCTCGACCGCGAGCGCGGTGACCCCGATGGGCGCGTAGATCGCGAGCTCGAGCGCACGCGCGATCGGATCGGTGCTCGACCCGGAGGGCGGTTCCAGGTGCTCGGGCGTGGTCATGCGCGTGCCTCCACCGGCGCGGAGTCTACGGGTCCGGCGCGCCGCCGGCCGATGGCGGCCCGCACGGACGCGAGGGCGACGCCGATGATGCTCGCGAGCAGTACCCACTCCCCGAATCGGACATACGGCGTCTCGCCGCGCGTCGTCGTCACGGTCGCCACGTCGGTCGTGCGCTGGAAGAGGTGGGTCGGGTCGTGGACGTTGCCGTGCGCGTCGATGAACGCGCTGATGCCGGAGATCGCGGCCTGCACGACCGGTCGCCCGGTCTCGGCCGCGCGCATCTGGCCGATGGCGACGTGTTGCGCCGAGTTCGCCGACGTCCGGTACGAGCGGTTGTTCGTCGACACGACGATCAGCTGGGCGCCGTCCTTCACGAGCGGCCGGACCTCGTAGCCGAAGGCGCTCTCGAAGCAGATGACCTCGGCGATGCGATGACCGGCGACGGTCGCGAGTCCCGGTCGGTCGCCGGGCGCGAAGTCGCGTGGGATCTGCTGCTGGATCTCATGGATGAAGCGCAGCTCGTCACGGAACGGGACGTACTCCCCGAACGGCACGAGGTGGCGCTTCGCGTACGTCGACTCGAGCCGGCCGTCGGGGCCATAGAGGAGGTTGAGGTTCAGCGCGCGACCGTCGGGCGCGTCCGCGATCGCGTTGGCGAGCACGGCCGAGTGGAGTCGCGTCGCGGTCGCGACGAGGTTCGACGAGAGGTACGGGCTCTTGCGTGGGTCGGCGTCGAGGCTCGACTCGGGGAACACGACGAGGTCGTAGTGACCGGTGAGCCGAGACGCGAGCTGGAAGTGGCTGCGCGGGAGGTAGCGATCATCGAGCTCGCGCTTCGTGAGATCGCGGTCGAGATCGTTGCCCTGCAGGATCGCGACGCGGAGGTGTCCCGTCGCGATGGGTCGCAGCGCGAACGCGCTCGCGCCGCCCGTGACGACGACCACTCCCACGATCGTCGCGGCCGCGACCGCGCGCGCGGGCCGTGCGACGGACGGGTCGACGTGCATCCGCGGTGCGAGCAGCTCCACCATCGCGGCATTGAGCGCGACGACGACGAACGACACGAGCGGGAGCCCGCCCAGCGCGGCGACCGACCGCGCCGGCGCGAAGTCGTGCAGCGCGTAGCCGACCTCACCCCAGGAGAAGCCGCCGAAAGGCCACCGGGCGACGAGCGCCTCGGCGAGTACCCAGATCGCGGCCAGCAGCACGGGGTTGCGCAGTCCCCGGCTCGTGAAGCGCGCGACGGACGCGCCGACCGCGACCCAGAACGAAGCGAGGATCACGACGAGCGGCACGATCGCGACGGCACCGAAGTACCACGTCCAGGACACGAGGATGACGTAGTACGTGCATCCCGCGACGAAGCCGAGGAGCGCGGCGAGACGAGGTGGGACATCGCGCCACGCCCAGAACAGCGGGACGAGCGCGACGAGGGCGAGCAGACCGAGGTCGAGCGGCGGCCGGGACAGTGCGAGCAGCACACCCGAGGCCACGGCCGCGGCGAAGCGCCGCGACCGCCGGTCGGTCACACGCAGTCTCGACAGAGCAGACGCTTCTCGTCGGCGAGCTGGTTGCGAGGCAGCACGAGGAAGCAGCTCGAGCAGAGGAACTCACCCGGGCGGCGGGGAACGATCTTGGTCCCCCCTTCGCCCCGATCGTCGGGCTCCACTTCCTCGTCCTCTTCGTCTTCGAGCCCGGCCGCCGCGGTGCGCTCGCGCAGCACGACGTCGAGCGCCTCCTCGACGTCGTCGGGGTGCAGCTCCTCGTCGAGGTCGACGACCTCGTCGTCCTCCTCGTCGCCCTCCTCGACGACGGGAGTGGCAACCGGCACCTCGACGATCGCGGCAGGGTCGTCGGGGATCGCGGCGGCGTCGTCGGCTTCTTCGCCGATGACGTCGTCGTCGTCGTCGATGTCCTCGTCGGCGAGGTCGTCGTCGTCGATGATGTCGTCGTCCTCGACGTCTTCCTCATCGATCTCGGGCTCGTCGAACTCGTCGTCGCTCATCCAGGCCTTCCGAACGCGTGCACCCGGGCTGGCGCCGGGGCGATGCCGGGCGGCCAACGGGTACGCCTCCCGGCGTATTCCGGCGGCCCTGGGCCCCAGCGAGGCGCGGGAGTATAACGCCGGCCTTCCGTGGATCTGAGTCGTTCGCGACGGCGCGTCAAAAGCCACGAACGCGCGCGAGTGGAACCGCCCGCGGGCAAAGCGAGCAGGGCGACCTTGTGCCCTCCCATCCCGCGTCACGGAGCGACGAGCGCAGCGAGTGCGAACGAGAACACGGCTCCGTCCAGGAGGTCGCAGCCGGACCGCTGGGTGGCCCGGCCTGCGATTCGCAGACGGGTTATCGCAGCGTTTTCGACCGCGCCTCCTGGACGGCGCCTTTCGCCCCTTCGCCCAGCCCTCTGGTCACGACGCACCTGTCGCATCCCACCGGATGACGTGTCTCCGGCAGCGGCGCTGCAGGGGCGATGCGTATTCGGCCAAACCGCAGCGTTCGTGTCAAGCCGAAGCACGCGCGTGTGACCAGCGGCGACGCGCGTCGCTGCAGGTCAAGAACATCCGCGAAACCAACAACTTTTTTCAACCTTGCGCGCGCGTGACGTCGCGCGCGTCGAGACACGCGCGAACAAGAACGCGATCAGTGACGCGCGGCCGTACGTTTCGCTTCCGCGGCGCGTTCCGACGCGAGTCGTTCGAGCTCGTACGTCTGATGATCGACGTGTCGCATCGCCTTCGCGATCGCGCGATGGCCGGCTTGCACTTCGATGAGTCGGTGCATCTCCTGCGCGATGCGTCGGTACGCCGGATGACCCTGCGGCGAGCTGCGCAGCTCGAGCACGTGCATCGCCTCACGAGCGTTCATCTGCATCGAGTAGCGCATGCGGTACGCGAGCGACACCGCGTACGGGGCCTGGTGCGGGAACCAGTCGACGAGCGTGTCGTACAGGGCCGACGATCGCTCCAGTCCTTCTTCGAAGCGCGCGTCTTGTCCCGCTTCGCGCACCGATTCCGGAATCTCGTAGCCGTGGTTCGGTGTGAGCGACTGCCACTCGATCGTCAACATGCGATGGCGTTGCAGGTCGCGGAACGCGCCGTAGTCGCCGAGCACGTCGAATCGGTACGCAGTGCGTTCGAACGCGCGCCCGGGCCGGTGCCGGCGATTGTGCCGCTCCCCCACGTACGCGGTGATCAGCGCGGCGCGCTCGTCGACACCCATGCGCCGCACCCGTTCCAGCAACTGGGCTTCGGGCAGCGACGAGTACGAGTAGCAGATGGCGGCGAGCACCTTGTCCTCGCCGTCGGGATCGAAGTCACCGAGCGTCACTTCGGCTGCGGGCTCGGGCTCGACGTCGGCGAAGATCTGCTCGACGACCGACTCGGTGCGAGTACGCGTCGACTGGAGGTAATCGATCCACTCGCCGCCGCGTTCGGGCCGGTCGACGCGGGTGAGGAACGACGGGATGACCTTGCGCAGCTCTTCGAGCATCATCGCCGCGTATTCGTGCGCCTCGGGCAGCGGGTGCGCACGCATCCTCATGAGCAGCGCCTCATACGCCTGCCCGGTGCCGTAGATGCCGACGTTCGAGATCGTCGCCGCGGGCAGCACACCGCGGACGGAGTCGCACGCTTTGGCGCGGATCGTCTGCTTGTAGACGAAGTCGGAGTCGCCCGCGTCCTTCGGATAGCGGGCGCGGGCCCAGTCCATCATCGACGGCAGCAGGTCGCGGTAGATGTCGAACAGTGCGTCCATGTCGCCGACGTAACGGGTGCCGAAGCGCGACTCGCAGACCTGCGGGTCGCGGAAGTAGCGATAGCGGCCGCCGAGGCGCGAATCGTACGGGATGTAGCGCGTCGACTGCTCGAGGTAGGCCATGAGCCGGCCGCGTTCGAGCACCTTCGTGAGGAGGTTCGACGCCTGCTCGCACGCGAGGTGCACGCCACCGAGCTGCGCGACGGAGTCGTCGCCGTATTCGAGGAACACGCGGTCGTAGAGCTGCTCGGCGCGCTTGAGACCGACGCTGGCGTCGACGGTGAGGTCGCCGCTCAGATCGAGGTCGGCGACGAACTCGTCGAGGAAGAGGCGACGCAGACTCTTGTCCGAACGCGAGTAGCGCGCGAACAGCGCCCCCTTCACGACCTCGGGCAGGTTCGTGAGCGCGAAGACCGGCTGGTCGAGGTTCGTGAAGTAGGGCCGGAGCTTGACGATCTCGTCCTCGCTGAACTGCTCCGGCACATACAGCATGGGTCGCCGATGGTACCGGCGCGAGGTCGCGGAAACGCGCGATGGTGCGCGCCTCAAACCAAGAGGCGAAAGCGCGCCGGGACCACGGTCGCGTGCAGCTCGGTCACCGGCTCGCGCAGCCTTCCGTCGACCTCGAACGGCCACGGTCTGGGCGTACGGACGGTGACCGCGCGGGCGGTACGCGTGACGATGCGCGAATGGGGCAGGTGGGTACCGGTCGACAATCGGGACCGCATCGCGGCGCGCTCGCCGGGTCGCAGCCGGTACGCCTGCACCTCGGCCCGGCCGTCGCCGGGATGGCCACGCGGCACGAGATCGCATCCGCGAAGCCACTGCCCGTTCGCCACCACGATCGTCGTCGCGCGGCTCACCGCGGCGTCGGCGTCGTGGCCGTCGAGCGCGAGCGTGAGCGGCCGCGCGCGTCCGAGTGCAGTCAAGCGGTCCGGTGGCACGCCGAGCACGATCGCGTTCACCGCGAGCGTGCCGTCTCCGAGGTCGAGTGCGTCGAGCGGCAGCGCGACGCCGCGCGGCTCGGCGCCCGCGCGCAGCCCGAGCGCGCGCGCCAGGTCACTCGTCGCAGCGGGGACGAACCGGACGAGCGCGCCGATCGGCGCGTCACGGACCGCGCTCGCGAGGTCGCCGTCGTCGCCCTCGACGGTCAGCGCGGGCGCGTCCGCGCACGGCTCGCCCCACTCCTCGCCCGGCGCTATGCCCATGCGGCTGCGGTCTGCGCCTCGCTGGGCCTCACGGGTTCACGGCACGTGCACGGCGCTCGACGCCGCGACGACGCCGCGTGAGCACGCGTCGGCCGCCGCGCGCGCGGTCGCGGCGGTCGCGGGGTCGGGGGCGACGTCGCCGATCTGACGGAGCAGGTCGATGCACTGCTTCACGTTGCGCACGAAGTCGCCACCCGTGAGCTCCCCGTCCTCGAGCACGGTCGCGAGCGCGTCGCCCCGCGCCCACCCGGTGACGTTGGGCACGAGCCCGGGATCGGGCTGGCGGGTCTCCGGCAGCCGACCGTCGCGTTCGGAGAGCATCAGGTCGCGCCAGACCTTCTCGATAGCCCGCGAGCGCTGCGCGACCCGCGGGCTCGGCCAGTGCGCCGGGGGCTGGATCGTGTCGGCGTCGGGCCCCCGTCGCTCGTACGTGAAGCACGACGTGAGGCCCGCGAGCTCGCCGGCGTCGAGCCCGTCGAGCAATCCCTCGCGGAGCGCCTCCGCGACGACGAGGTCGGTCTCGGTGTAGAGCCGGGCGAGGAGCTCGCCCGCGCTCGTGAGCGTCCAGCCCTCGACGTACCCCCACGCCTCGAGCACCGTGAGCACGCGGTCGAGCTGCCGGGCGAGGCTCTCGGTCCGACCCGCGACCCGACGCTCCTGGCGCGCGATCTCCTTCTCGAGCCGATCCGCCGCGTACGCAGCCCGCAACACCCGCGTGCGGTCGGGCGCGTCCGCGAGTGGGTGCGCGGCGAGCGCGCGCTCGAGCTCCTCCACCCGCTCGCGCGTCGCGTCGTGACGGTCGTCTTCCTCCTCGACCTCGGGCAGGCGACGCAGCGCATCGGCGGCGACCCGTTGAAAGCGCTGATCGTGCGGCCGGAACGGCCTCGGGAGCTCGATCGTCGCAACCCGGCGAACCTTCTCGTGGAAGTCCTCCGGGCCGAGCCGCACGAGGTCGCGCCCGGCGGTGAGCGCGAGCACGCGATTGCCGCCCCGCCCGCGATCCTGCTTCAGCACGACGACCCGTCCACCGCGCCGGGGTGACATGACGACGTCGCCGGGGCGCAGGGCCTCGAGGCGGGCCGGGCGGGCGGCCTTCGCCGTCCGGCGCGCGGCCTCGAGCTCGCCCGCGATCGCGCGGTACTCGTCGACGTCGCCCCGGTCGGTGCGCGCCGCGGTTTGCTGGCGCGCGAGCAGCTCACGGTTGTGCTCGAGCAGCCGTTCGAGGGTCACGACGTCGCGGTCGGCGTGGTACTGCGCGAACGAGAGGTTCAGGAGGTGCCGGGCCTGGTCCGGCGGATAGCGCCGCACCAGGTTGACGGCCATGTTGTACGTCGGCCGGAACGACGACGCGAGCGCGTAGGTGCGCCGGCTCGCGAGCCCCGCGACCTGATCGAACGTCACGAACGGGTTCCAGAGCACGACGACGAAGCCGACGTCGTCGATGCCCCGCCGGCCGGCGCGCCCTGCGAGCTGGGTGTACTCGCCGGGCGTGAGGAACTCGTGGTGCTCGCCCGTGAACTTCGAGAGCTTCTCGATCACCACCGAGCGCGCGGGCATGTTGATGCCGAGCGAGAGTGTCTCGGTCGCGAACACGACCTTCACGAGCCCGGCCGCGAAGCCCTCCTCGACCGCCTCCTTCATCGGCGGGACCATGCCCGCGTGGTGCGCGGCGAAGCCCGCGAGCAGCCCGCCGAGCCACGCGTCGTACTCGAGCGCGTCGAGGTCGTCGGCCGAGAGCTCGGCCGTGTGCGCCTCCGCGATGTGTTGGAGCGCGCGCGCCTCCTCGCTCGTCGTGAGGCGCAGGCCCGATGCGACGCACTGCTCGACCGCGGCGTCGCAGCCGGCGCGGCTGAACACGAACACGATGGCGGGCAGCATCCGCTCATCGGCGAGGCGGTCGACGACTTCCTCGCGCCACGGTGTCGCGAGCCGACCGCGGCGGCGCCCCGCCGGACGCGGACCGCGCGATCCGCTCTGGTCGAGTCGCGAGGCCTCGGGATTCGGGCGCAGCTCGCCGTCGGGACCTTCGACGAACGTGGGCAGGAGCAGCATCGCGTCGCCGGCGCGGTCGCCCACGGCGTAGAGGTGTTGGAGCTCGACCGGCCGGGTCTCCTCGATGATCGCGGCGGTGTCACCGCGCACGGTGCCGATCCAGTCGGCGACCTCCTCGGCGTTCGACACGGTCGCGGAGAGACACACGAGGTCGACGGCGCCGGGCAGGTGGATGATCACCTCTTCCCACACCGCGCCGCGGTAGCGGTTCTGGAGGTAGTGCACCTCGTCGAGCACGACGTAGCGGAGGCCGTCGAGCGTCGGCGAGCGCGCGTAGATCATGTTGCGCAGCACCTCGGTCGTCATCACGACGACCGGCGCCTCGCCGTTGATCGAGTTGTCCCCCGTGAGCAGGCCGACCTGGTCCGCGCCGAGCTCGCGGGCGAAGTCGCCGAACTTCTGGTTCGACAGCGCCTTGAGCGGCGTCGTGTAGAAGACCTTTTGCCCCGACGCGAGCGCGAGGGCGACCGCGTACTCCGCGACCAGCGTCTTGCCCGAACCCGTCGGCGCGGCGACCAGCACCGAGCGACCCGCGTCGAGCGCATCGAGGGCCCGGCGCTGGAAGTCGTCCAGCGGGAACGGGCGTCGGGCCTCGAACTCCGCCCGGGCGGCCCCGCTCACGGGCTCGAGCTGGTCGGTGCCGTCGTCGTGGCCGTGGTGGTCGCAGTCGGTTGCGTCGTCGACGCGCCCGGCGTGGCGGTGCTGCCCGTCGGCGCGGTCGTGCTCGCGGTCGGTGTCGTGGACGACGTCGGTTGCGTCGTCTGGGTCGGCGGCGCGGTGATCGGCGTGGGTGTGTGGCGCAGCAGCCCGTGCGGCCATACGAGGCCGATGACGATCGCCAGCACGAGGATCCCTGCGAGTGATCCCCCGATCCACACCGGCGCGTTGAGGTCGCGGCGGTCGGCGTTCGACACGACGAGCCACACCGCGACGATCGCCGCGAGGAGCGCGAGGCCGATGACCCACGACGAGCGTGGTTGGCGGTCGGCCATCCCGCCCGGCCGCAGCAGCCAGACCATGATCGCGGTGCCGACGACGATCCCCGCGGCGACACCGACCGCGATCGTGAGCTCGCGGCGCGTGCGCGGCGCCTGGTACTGGTCGCGACGTCGACGTTGACGGGCGCCGGGGCTGCTCATCGCTTCAACATCCTTCCGATGATGATCGAGCCCTCGTAGAAGAGGTACATGGGTGCGGCCATGAAGAAGAGCGAGTAGGGATCCTGACTCGGCGTGATGATCGCGGCGAATGCGGTGATCCCCACGGCCGCGTGCCGACGGTACTTGCGCAGCGTGCTGGTCTTCAGGACCCGGGCGATCATCAGGAACACGAGCACCACGGGGAACTCGAACGACAGGCCGAAGGCGATGATCATCAACGAGATGAACGTGAGGTACTTGTCGGCCGTGAAGAACGGTGTGAGGGAGCCGCCGCCAATGGACACGAGGAAGCTCAGCGCCTTCGGGAACGTGAGCCACGCGACCGCGCCACCCATGACGAAGAGCAGGATCGACGACAGGATGAACGGGATCGCGTACTTCTTCTCGTTGGGATTGAGCCCCGGCGTGATGAAGCGCCAGACCTGCCACAGCACCACGGGCAGCGCGATCACGAGCCCGCCGTAGCTCGAGACCTTGAGCCGCACGATGAACGGCGCGAGCGGGTCGGTGACGATGAGGTTGCAGCCCTTGTGCCCACACCCGTTGTGGTTGCGCGTGACCTGGGCGTACGGGTGCTGCAGCACGTGCAGGATCCGGTTGTAGACGAGGAAGGCGATCGTCGCGCCGACGACGATCGCGATCACCGAGATGACGAGCCGCTTCCGCAGCTCGGTCAGGTGCTCGACGAGCGTCATGCGTCCGGCGGACGCGTCCGCCTCGGGTTCGTCCGCCACGGTCGGCTGCCTGGTGTCTCGGCGCTAGCTGAAGGACCCGCCCGACAGGCGATCGATGTCGGACGGCTCGCGGTCGGCGACCGGAGGCGGGGCGGGTGGTTGGACGTCGGGCGCGGGCGGCGGCACGGGCTCGCTCGGTCGGCTCACGGCCTCGATCGGAAGGTCGAGCGAAGGCTCGGCGAGCTCGGCGATCGGAGCGATGGGCTCGCCGAGCGGCGGTTGCGGATTGGGCTGCATGGTCGCGGTCGGCCCGACGTGGTCGTCGATGACCGAGCGAACCTCGGCCTCGACCGACGCCTGCATCTTGCGCAGCTCGCGCAGCGCCCCGCCGATCTGGCGCCCGACCTCCGGGAGCTTCTTCGGACCGAAGACGATCAGCGCGAGAACCAGGACCACAAGGATCTCGGCGGGGCCGAGACTCATCGGGTTCCTTTCGCCGTAGGCCTGCGTCGCGGTGTCGATGCTACCGGGGCGTCGCCGCGTTGCCGTGTCGCAGGAGCACCTGCCGGGTCGCCTGCGCCCGACCCGCATCGCGCGTCGCGCCGTCGATCGCGTCCGCGACCTCGTGCCGGAGCGCGTCGAACGACTCCAGCGCGAGGCCGATCTCCCGGCGCGCCCGTCGCATCGCCATGATCACCGCGGCCGCACACAGCAGAACCGCCGTCAGCGCCGCGCCTCCGATGGACCACATCGGAGTGGAGCCTACGTCTCACGCGCTCGGCACCTGCGGTGCCGGGCCCGCTCGGACCTAGCGATCGATCGAGCCCCGCAGCGTCTGCTCGAGGTTCGACAACCAGTCGTCGCGCTCGAGGAGCAGGTGAAAGTCGAGGAGGTCGTCGGGCGTGAGCGGGTCGCCGCAGTAATGCGGCTCGCGCACCTCGGCCGGCATCCGCCACACCTGCTTGCGGACGCCGCTCGAGACGAGCAGCTCGATGATGCGCGGGCTCGCGTCCTTGGTGACGGGCTGCTCACACTCGGGGCAGCAGAACCAGTACGAACCACGGTCGTCGTCGGCGCAGACTCGCACCGTCAGCTCGGCCGCGGTGAGCTGGATGTCCCCACACGCCGGGCAGTTCGCTCTGATCGTGGTCACCGTGTCGCCTCCGCGCCTCGTGCTGCTCGCCCGTCCCCGGGGATGTGCTCTTCAATCGGCAGGGTGACGGGTCGCCTTGAGGCGCCGGGATCCCAACGCCCGGCGGGTGGTTCACGGGGCGTGGGAGGATGACGGCCTTGGAGCCGATCACGTTCGCGCACCGTGGCGCCCGGCTGGAGGAGCCCGAGAACACGGTGCCGGCCTTCCGGCGGGCCCTCGCGGCGGGGGTGTCGGGCCTCGAGAGCGACGCCTGGCGCTCGGCCGACGGTGAGGCGGTCCTCGTGCACGACGGCGCGGTGGGACGGGGTCTCCGCCGCCGGAAGGTGCCCGGGTCCACGGCGGCCGAGCTCGCCGATTTCGGCGTGCCCCGGCTCGCCGACGTCTACGCGGAGCTCGGCACCGATTTCGAGTTCTCGATCGACGTCAAGGACGACTCCGTCATCGACGAGATGCTCGCGGTGGCCGAGCGGGTCGGTGCGCTCGAGCGGCTCTGGCTGTGCTCACCCGACGTCGGTCTGCTCGGCGCACTCCGGCCCCGCACGAACGCCAAGCTCGTGCACTCCGAGCGGCGCGACCACATCCGCACGCACCTCGAACGGCACGCATACGAGCTGAGCACCCTCGGCATCGACGCGATGAACATGCACCACACCGACTGGACCGGCGGGCTCGTCGCGCTCTTCCACCGTTTCGGCGTGCGCGCGTTCGCGTGGGATGTGCAGGAGGTGCGCCACCTGCGCGAGGTACTGCGGATGCAGGTCGACGGCCTCTACTGCGATCGTCCCGACCGCATGGTCGCGACCGTCGGCGAGTGGGTCGCCGACGACGGCGCTACAGGAATCCCAGGCGCGTGAGCGGCCACATTCGGACGAAGGCGCGCCCGATGATCGCGGATTTCTTGATCGGGCCGAACACGCGTGAGTCCGACGACGCGCTCCGGTTGTCGCCCATCATGAAGTAGCTGTTCGCCGGCACCGTCTGCTTCGGTAAGTCGTCGGTGATCGTGCCCTTGGGCAGGTACGGCTCGCTCAGCAGGTGGTCGTCGATGTAGATGTGGCTGTCGCGCGCTTCGATCACGTCGCCGGGCAAACCGATGACCCGCTTCACGAGGTCCTTGATCTGCGCGGTGCGCTCCTCGGGGGGCGCCTTGAACACGATGATGTCGCCGCGGTGCACGCCGTGCAGGTGGTAGCTCAGCTTGTTCACGAGCACGCGGTCGTGGACCTTCAGCGTCGGTTCCATCGACGCCGACGGGATGTAGAAGGCCTGGAACAGGAACGTCTTGATGAGCAGCGCGATCACGAGCGCGCCGACGATCAGGACTCCCCACTCGATCGCCTGCCGAGCCCCGTTCGAGCGGCGCCGGGACTTCGAGACCTCGGAGCTCGGGAGGACGTCGCCGTCGTCGGCGGGGACCTCGGCTTCCGGGGTGCTCGTCACGGCGCCCATCCTCCCACGTCCGCGCCCTCTGGTCGGACTCGCTGCGGGCCGGGATGCCCGGCCTGCGGTCGAGATCACGTCGCGCGATAGCGAGCCGCGACGCGCGCGGCCGCATCCTGTGCGACGGCGCGCAGCGCTTCGGGTTCTTCGACGCGGGCGTCGGGACCGACCTGGAGCAGCAGACGCGCGAGCCACGCGGGCTCGCTCACGGCGAGCCGGATGCGGATCCGGCCGTCGTCGGTCTCCTCGACGAGCTCGGCCGGGTAGCTCTCCGCGACCCACTGCGCCGTCGCGGGCAGCGACAACGTCACGCGCGGATCGTCGGCGCGCGGTCGGTACACGTCGACGGGCGAGAGTCCCGGCCCGTTCGGTTCGAACCGCTCCCCCGTCGGCCGCACCGCACGGATGCGGTCGACGCGGAAGAGCCGCTCGGCGTCGGCGCGATGGCACCACGCGTCGACGTACCACGCCCCGAGCGCGAAGAACACGGTGAGCGGGTCGATGCGGCGGGTCGTGAGCTCGTCGCGGCCGGCCGACCAGTAGTCGATCTCGATGCGCTCGTCGTGGTCGGCGGCCGCGCGCACGTCGTCGAGGAACGCGGGCGCGTCGATCGACACGACGAGGTCGGGGAGGTCGAGCGCGGCCTCGAGCTTCGTGAGCGCGGTCGCGAGGGGACCGGTCGGGTCGGAGCCCGGCACCGCGAGGAGGGCTCGTCCGGCTGCCAGCAACGCGAGACCCTCGGCCGGGTCGAGCCGCAGGGGGCGCCGGAAGTAGTCGGCGAGGCGGATCGTCACCGCGTCGCCCTCGGCGTCGACGTCGATGTACTCGGCTGGCGAGTACGGCGGGATGCCGATCATCAGCACGAGGTCGAGGTCGGACTCGAGATCCTCGATCGAGATGCCGAAGCGCTGCGCGACCTCGGTCTTCGCGGTGCCCGGGTGGGCGACGATCCACGGGACGAGGGCGAGGATGCGCGAGAGCTCGTGCTCGGCGATCGGGCGGCTCATGTCGCGAACTCGCCGAGGTACGCGAGGAGGTCGGCGCGCAGCGCTTCCGGCTCGAGCACCTCGCCGTGGTCGAGGAGCCCGAGGACGAACGACCGGAACGCGGGCACATTGACGACCTCGAGCTCGACGACGACCGAGCCGTCGGCGCGCGTCTCGACGACGCGATCGGCGCGCGCGACCACGTCGTCGGCGTGACCGGCGTCGACGAGCACGCGCGCGGTCACGGGCGCGTCGTCGCCGTACTGCCAGGGCTCGTTGTCGAGCGACTGGTCGGGCGAGAAGTCGTCGGGGACGACGAACGACTCCGGCTCGCCGACGCTGATGTCGTCGCCGAGCCGGTCGGCGCGGAACGTGCGCATCGCGCCGCGTGTGCGGTCGTGGCCGACGAGATACCAGTGCCCGCGTCGGGCCGCGAGCCCCCAGGGCTCGACCGTGCGGGTGTCGCCGCGGTACTCGAACGTCACCGGGCAGTGGCGGCGGAACGCCTCGAACAACAGCGGCAGCGCGGGCTCGAGCGGCAGCGTGCCGATCGGCGCGCTCGCTTCGTCGGTCGCGCCGCCGAGCTTCATGAGCGCGCCCTGACCGGCGCGGTTGCCGAGCAGCACCGCGCTCACGGCCACGTGCAGCGCGGCCGTCTCCTCATCGGTCAGGTCGAGGTCGGGCAGGAAGTACTCGTCCGGCGGGACGCGGTAGCCCTGCTCGCCGCTCGGCAGGTTGACGACGACGAGCGGTACGCCCATCGCGCGCAGCGTCTCCTTGTCACGCTCGAACGCGCGCCGGTACGCGACCGGCTCGGGTGGATAGCCGGTGACCTGCTCGACGAGCTCGTCGCGCGTCAACGGGCGGGCGGTGTCGAGGAGGCAGGCGAGCAGGTTCAGGATGCGCTCGACCCGACTCGGGCCTGCGTTCATGCGGCTCCGACCTTCGGCGCTCGATCCAGACGGGGCGCCGTCGCGTCGGGACCGACCGCGCCTGCGGTCTGCGCCCGGCCCTTCATGCGGTGCTCACGCGCCGCGGCGCCCGTTGCGCGGCGAGCGCGCCCGCGGCGGCGGCGCACTGGAAGAGGATCGGATCGACCGCGGCCGGCCGCCCCATCGAGAGCACGTCGAGACCGTGTTGCGCGAACAACGCGAGCACGTCGGGCGGTGCAACCGGGACGATCTCGTGGCGCGCGTCGACACCCGCGGCCGCGAGATCGCTGCGCAGCCGGGCTTCCGCGCCCCCACCCACCGCCGGCAGCGCGACGAGCACGCGTGAGCGGCAACCCGTCGTCAACGCGGTGAGCGTGTGGTGCGACACGCCGCGATGGCGCTCGCGCGCGTCGGCGAGCGACGCGCGCAGGCTCGCGACCGGCAGCCCGCCGAGCCCGTGCACTGCGTCGAGGACGGAGCCGAGCTCGATGCCGGAGAAGCCGAGGCGGGTGTCGGTGCCGACGATGCCGGGGCCCATGACGACGACCGCCACGTCGGCGTCGACGACGTGGCGTGCGATCGCGAGCGCCGAGAAGGTCGACACCGCTTCGTAATCGCCGCCGAAGGCGTGGCCCGCGGTGATCGTCGCCGCGAGCAGCCCGCGCGCGACGAGTGAAGCGACGAGATCGGAGATCACGAGCGGCAGACCCGCGGCGTCGGTCATCACGTACGCGACCCGAAGATCGGGACGGCTCGCGCGCAGCGCGACCGCGATCGCGGGCAGCTGGCTGTGCAGCGCGGCGACGACGACGGGCATGCCGTCGATCGATTCGACGTCGGCGAGCCGCGCGTCGTGCTCCTCGGTGCTGCCGACGTCGGTCTGGATGCTCGTGTAGCGCGCCTTCAACACGTGCCCGGCGCCCGCTTCGTGCCAGCTCGTGCGCTCGAGGTTCCAGTGCACGACGTGCCAGCCGCCGGTGCCGAGCCCGAGCTCGACCGCGGTCGTGTTCAGGATCACCCGATCCCCCACCGAGACGTCGCCGGTCACCTTCGTGAGCACGTACGCGCGCTCGGGTTCGGCCGCCCCGTCGCCGTCGATCGTCACGAGCACGCGCTGCAGCCCGTCCCGGGCCGCGATGATCGAGACCACCGTCGCGCTGTGGAAGCTCGGCATCTCTACGGTCGCGCTCGCCGCGCTCGCCGCTCCGTGACGCGGGATGGGAGCGAACGTGGCCTCCCTGCTCGCTTCGCTCGCGGGCTCGGCCGGTCTCGGTTCATCTACAGACTCGCGATGAGGCGCTCGACGCGATCGTCGCGAGACTTGAAGGGGTCCTTGCACAGCACCGTGCGCTGCGCCTGATCGTTGAGCTTCAAGTGGACCCAGTCGACCGTGTAGTCGCGTTTGCGCTCCTTCGCGCGGCGGATGAACGCGCCGCGCAGGCGGGCACGCGTCGTCTGGGGCGGAGTGGTGACGGCTTCGGCGATCTCCTCGTCGGTGACCATGCGGTCGACCGTGCCGCGGTGCTCGAGGATGTAATAGAGCGACCGCTCCTGCGAGACGTCGTGGTACGAGAGATCGATGAGGGCGACGCGCGGGTGCGTCAGCGGCAGGTCGTGCCGCGCGCGAAACGCCTCGATGAGCTCGTGCTTGATGACCCAGTCGACCTCGCGGTTCAGCTTGAACGGATCGTCCTCGAGATGGGTCATCACGTGCTCCCACATCTCGAGCGCGCGCTGCTCGAGCGGCGGCAGACCGCGGCGCTTCGCGAACCGCTGCGCGCGCGTGAGGTACTCGGACTGGATGTCGACGGCCGAGAGCTCGCGCCCGTTCGCGAGGCGCACGCGCCGGCGGCAGGTGATGTCGTGGCTGATGTCGCGGATCGCTCGGATGGGGTTCTCGAGCGTGAGGTCGCGCCACGGCGCGCCGTCCTCCTCGAGCATGCGCAGCATGATCGACGTCGCGCCGGTCTTGAGGAACGTCGAGTACTCGCTCATGTTCGAGTCGCCGACGATCACGTGCAGGCGGCGGAAGCGCTCCGCATCCGCGTGCGGCTCGTCGCGCGTGTTGATGATCGGGCGGGAACGCGTCGTCGCCGACGACACGCCCTCCCAGATGTGCTCCGCGCGCTGCGCGATGCAGAACATCGCACCGCGCGCCGTCTGCAGCACCTTCCCCGCACCCGCGTAGACCTGGCGGCTCACGAGGAACGGGATGAGCACGTCGGTGAACTTCGAGAAGTCACCGTCCCGCTCGACGAGGTAGTTCTCGTGGCAGCCGTACGAGTTGCCCGCGGAATCGGTGTTGTTCTTGAAGAGGTAGACCTCACCGCGGATGCCTTCCTCACGCAGGCGCTGCTCGGCGCTCTGCACGAGGCTCTCGAGGATGCGCTCGCCCGCCTTGTCGTGGACGACGAGGTCGTGGATCGAGTCGCACTCCGGAGTGGCGTACTCGGGATGGCTCCCGACGTCGAGGTAGAGGCGTGCGCCGTTCTCGAGGAACACGTTGCTCGAGCGACCCCACGACACGACCCGGCGGAACAGGTAGCGCGCCACCTCGTCGGGGCTGAGCCGGCGTTGGCCGCGCAACGTGCACGTGACGCCATACTCGTTCTCGAGGCCGAAGATCCGCTTCTCCACGCCTATGGCTTCGCTTCCGCTGCGCTACTTCCGCTCATCTGCGGCTCGCTTCGTCGGCTTCGTTCGCTTCGTATCCTTGCGGGCGAGTGTACGGACTCGGGAGCGCAATACCGTGCGGGGTGCGCGCTTCCTACAATTTGGTCGTGGAGGCGATGACCCGGCTGACGACCGTGAACGGCGCGTTCGGTGCCCACGTGCTCGCCGCCCGCCTCCTCGACGAGGGTTTCGACGTCGAGCTCCGCGGCGCGCTGAACGGGCCGTACTCCTTCAACGTCGGCGACATGGGTCGGGTCGACGTCTACGTGCCCGAGGACCAGGTCGAGGAGGCGAGCTACGTGATGCTCGTCACCGAGGTCGAGAACACGCTCGACGACGAGCCGCCACGCGTGCAGCGCTGGCCGTCGCCGCGCGTGATCGTCGCCGCGGTCATGCTCGTCGCGATCGTCTTCACGATCGCACGCGGCCTGACCGTCTTCTAGCGCCGTCGAGCCGCGAGCGAAGCGAGCAGGCGACCTCGCTCGCTCCCATCCCGCGTCATGGAGCGGCGAGCGGAGCGAGCGCGACCATCACGAAGTCAGCAGGCTCTCGAGCTCGCCGTTGCGGAGACGGCGGAAGGCGCGGCGGCGTCGACGCGACCGGTCGAGCAGCGCGACCTCGAGCTGCTCGGAACCGAGCGGGTCGCCGTCCGGTGCGAGCACGCGCGCGCCGAGCTGCAGTGCGGCCGTGAGGCTCATGCCCGCCTGGAACTCGTTGTTCAACGCGTCGCTGATCGACTCTGCATTGCCGCCGAGCACCGCGTGATCGCGCTCGTCGAGGACGACGCCGTCGTAGAGCACGTGATACATCGCGTCGTGTTCGGGATCCTCCCCGACCTCGGCGACGAGCAACTCGACCTCGTACGGCTTCATCTCGTGCGTGAAGATCTGCCCGAGCGTCTGCGCGTAGGCGTTCGCGAGCTCCTTCGCCGATACGTCCTCGCGTGAGTACGAGTAGCCCTTGAGGTCGGCGTGGCGCACACCCGCGACCCGCAGGAGTTGGAACTCGTTGTACTTGCCGACCGCGGCGAATGCGATGCGGTCGTAGATCTCGCTGACCTTCGACAGCGTGCGCTGCGCGTTGTCGGCGACGATGAGCACGCCGGCGTCGCATTGCAGTGCGACCAGGCTGCGGCCGCGCGCGATGCCCTTCCGGGCGTAGTCCGCTCGGTCCTTCATCACCTGCTCGGGCGAGACGTAGAACGGCATGGTCATGTGCCGTCGCCTCCCCGCTCGGGCCCGACCAAGGCCTGCTGGGCGAGGGACTCGATCGTCGCCTCGTCGAGCTCCTGGTAGCCGTCGCCGTCGATGCGGGCGATCGTCGGGAAGATGCGACGGACGAGGTCGGGTCCGCCGGTGGCGACGTCCTCGTCGGCCGCGGCGAAGAGCGAGCGGATCGCGAGCGTGGTCGCCTCGTCGGCCGTCATGCCTTCGCGCCACGCAGCCTTGATCCAGTTGCGCGCGTGCACGCTGCCCGAACCTTGCGACTGGAAGTCGGCTTCTTCGTAGCGACCGCCGGTGACGTCGTAGCTGAACACGCGACCGAGCGCGCGGCGATCGTCGTAGCCCGCGAACAGCGGCACGACGACGAAGCCCTGCATCGCGGCGGGCAAGTTCGCGCGCACGAGCTGCGCGAGCTGATTCGCCTTGCCGTCGAGGGTCAGCGTGTCGCCCTGCACCTTCTCGTAGTGCTCGAGCTGGACCTGGAAGAGCTTCACCAGCTCGACGGCCGGACCCGCAGCACCCGCGATCGCGACGCCCGACAGATCGTCGGCCGGAAACACCTTCTCGATGCGACGGTTCGCGATCGTGTAGCCCGCGGTCGCGCGCCGGTCGCCGGCCATGACGACTCCGCTCGCGTAGCGGATCGCGAGCACGGTCGTGCCGTGTGGCACTTCGCTCGCGAGGAACGGTGTGGCGTCGCGCACTGCGCCGTCGAGCTCGCCACCCGGAAGGATCGAGGGGCGCACCTGACGGATCAGCTCGACGAAGGAAGGACCGGGATCGAGCCCCGGACCGAAGAACGACAGCGGTGAAGGCTCGGTCATGGCTGGGTTCGCGTCAGCAGAACCAACGCGGACTACTGCCCACCCTTCTGCACGTAGTTGCGCACGAAGTCCTCGGCGTTGTCCTCGAGGACCGAATCGATCTCGTCGAGCAGGTCGTCGATGTCGCCCTTGAGCTTCTCGGCTTTCTCCGAGTCCGCGGGCGCGACCTCTTCGATCTGCTGCTCGCGTTCCTTCGGCGCAGGCTTCTGCTCGCGCTTCCGTTCGGGCATCTCCGTCCTCCTACGACGCCAGCCGTGCTATTAGATCGGCAGGCAGCGCGCATTCGGCGAACAATTTCTCGACGTGCTCTTTCGTACCACGCGTGGGCTCCATCATGGGGATCCTCCGGAGCGGATCGGAGCCTACGTCGAGGATGAGGCTGTCCCAGTTCGCGGCGACGACCGAATCGGGCCACCGTCGCAGGCAGGTGCCGCGGAAGTACGCCCGGGTCGTCGCCGGCGGATCGGCCATCGCCGCGATCACTTCCGACTCCGTGACCAGGCGTTCGATCTTCCCTGCGCGCACGAGGCGTTCGTACAGCGACCGTTCGGGACGTACGTCGTGGTACTGCAGATCGAGCAGGCTCAGCTTCGGATCGTCCCAGTGCAGGTCGTCGCGCGCTGCGTACGCGCGCAGCAACTGCTGCTTCGTGACCCAGTCGAGCTGACCGTCGAGCAACGCGGGATCGCGCTCGAGCGCGCTCAGCGTCGCCTCCCACCGATCGAGCACCTGACCGCCGAGCGCGTCACCGCCGCACTGCTCGAGCCCGACGTCGTCGGCGTACTTGCGCGCCAGCCGCAGGAACTCCCACTGCAACTCGATGGCCGTGCAACGACCGCCGTCGGCGAGCTCGACGAGCGCGCGACACGTCGGGTCGTGCGACACCGCGCGCATCGCGGGGACGGGTCCGAGAATCGTGAGGTCCTTGTCGACGAACCCGTCCTCGATCATCGCGAGGACGATCGCGGTCGTGCCGACCTTGAGGAACGTCGCGACCTCGCAGAGGTTCGCGTCGCCGACGATCACGTGCAGCCGGCGATACTTCTGCGGGTCCGCGTGCGGCTCGTCGCGCGTGTTGACGATCGGGCGCTTCAGCGTGGTCTCGAGCCCGACCTCTTCCTCGAAGAAGTCGGCGCGCTGGCTGATCTGGAAGTCGACGGGGTCGGCGCCGTTCTCGCGGCCGACCTTCCCCGCGCCGGTGAACACCTGACGCGTGACGAACCACGGGATGAGGTTGCGCACGAGCACCGCGAACGGCGCAGTGCGATCGACGAGGTAGTTCTCGTGGCAGCCGTACGAGTTGCCCTTGCCGTCGGAGTTGTTCTTGTAGACGACGATCTCCTGCCCCGCCGGCAGCAGGTGGCGGGCCGCGGTCATCGAGCGCGCGAGCACGCGCTCCCCCGCCTTGTCGGCCATCACGAGCTCGAGCGCGTTCGCGCACTCGGGTGTGGAGTACTCGGGGTGCGCGTGGTCGACGTAGTAGCGGGCGCCGTTCGTGAGCACCGCGTTCACGAGGTGCGTCTCGATCTCGGGTGGCTGCGCGCCGTCGCGGGCGTAGCCGCGAGCATCGCGGCCGGGCGTCTCGTCGTCGAAGTCCCAGCCGATCCGACGCTGCTCGACGTACCCGTTGATCAAGAACGACGATGCGAGCACGGGGTTCGGATCGGCCGCGCCGCGCAACGCGACGCCGTACTCGGTCTCGATCCCGCAGATCTTCGGAACCGCCACCGCGCCAGCGTACTGCCGCGCGCGGGTGTGCCTCGGCCGCTGCTACAGGTTGCTACAGGTACTGACCGGTCGTGATGCGCTCGATCTGTCGGCCGCCGCGGGCTTCGTCGTCCTTGGCCATGATCGTGCGCACGTAGACGATCCGCTCGCCCTTCTTGCCGGAGATCTTCGCCCAGTCGTCGGGGTTCGTGGTGTTCGGCAGGTCCTCGTGCTCGCGGAACTCCTGCTTGATCGAATCGAGCAGGTCCTGCGTGCCGATGCCGCGCGTGCCGCCCGCGATCGTGCGCTTGATCGAGAGCTTCTTCGCGCGGCGCACGATGTTCTCGATCATGGCGCCCGACGAGAAGTCCTTGAAGAACAGGACTTCCTTGTCGCCGTTCTGGTAGGTGACCTCGAGGAACTTGTTCTCGTCGCCCGTCGCGTACATCGCCTCGACCGCGCTCGCGATCATCAGCGCGACCGCGCGTGGCGTGTCGCCGCCCGCCATCTTCGTCTCGTCGGCGGAGATCGGGAGGTCGGTGCGCAGGTACTGGGTGAAGATCGCGCGCGCCGACTCCGCGTCGGGCCGCTCGATCTTGATCTTCACGTCGAGCCGGCCGGGACGCAGGATCGCGGGATCGATGAGGTCCTCGCGGTTCGACGCACCGATGACGATGACGTTCTTCAGGCTCTCGACGCCGTCGATCTCCGCGAGCAGCTGCGGCACGATCGTCGACTCGATGTCGGAGGAGATGCCGGTACCGCGCGTGCGGAACAACGAGTCCATCTCGTCGAAGAACACGATGACGGGCACGCCTTCCTCGGACTTCTCACGCGCCCGCTGGAAGATGAGCCGGATCTGGCGCTCGGTCTCGCCGACGTACTTGTTCAGGAGCTCCGGGCCCTTGATGTTGAGGAAGTACGAGCGCGTCTTCGCGTTGCCCGTCTTCTCGGACACGCGGTGGGCGAGCGAGTTGGCGACCGCCTTCGCGATGAGCGTCTTGCCACAGCCCGGAGGCCCGTACAACAGGATGCCCTTCGGCGGCTGGAGGTCGTGCTCCTGGAAGAGGTCGCTGTAGAGGTACGGGAGCTCGACCGCGTCCTTGATCATCTCGATCTGGTCGTCGAGACCGCCGACGTCGTCGTAGGAGATGTCGGGGACCTCTTCGAGAATGAGCTCCTCGACCTCGGGACGCGGGAGCTTCTCGACGAGCATCCCGGAACGCGCGTCCATCAGCACGTGATCACCGGCGCGGATCTTCTCTCCGATCAGCGCGTCGGAGAGCTCGCAGACGCGCTCCTCGTCGGCCCGACCGACCACGAGCGCGCGCCGGCCGTCCTCGAGCCGGTCCTTGAACACGACGACCTCGCCGCTGCCGTCGCCGCCGCGCGCGAGCACGACGTTGAGCGACTCGTTGAGGACGACTTCCTGGCCCTTCTCGATGCCTTCGAGGTCGAGCTCGGGGTGGACCGCGACGCGCATCTTGCGGCCCGCCGTGAAGATGTCGACGGTGTTGTCGTCGTTGGCGCCGAGGAACGTGCCGTACGCGTTCGGCGGCATCGTGAGCTTGTCGACCTCTTCGCGCAGGGTCGCGATGTGCTCTCGCGCTTCGCGGAGCGTCGCCGAGAGGCGCTCGTTCTGCGAGACCGCCTGCGCGAGCTGACCTTTCGTCTCGAGGAGGCGCTCCTCGAGGGTCCGCACGCGCTTGGGCGCGTCCTGCAGGCGGCGCCTGAGGACGATCACCTCTTCCTCGAGCGATTTCATCGCCTCTTGGAGGGCCGCGACCTGGGCCTCGTACTCGCCGAGACGGCGCTCGTGCTCTGCAGCCATCGCAACCACCTCCTCTTGTGCGGCGACCCTAGCGCCGGGTTCAACTGGTCCCGACCGCGTCCGATACCTTCTGCAAGCGTTCTGCCAGGCGGGGTTTCCCGGAAGCTGGATTTGTCACGATCGTCTGTGATAAATTCCGGGGACCGACGCCGCGGCGTCCTTGTTCTCCCAGTTCTATCGACCTGTGAACGGCAAAGTGAGGATGGACCGATGAAGGTCTGGATCGACCAGGATCTGTGCACCGGGGACGGGCTCTGCGAGGAGATCGCACCCGCCGTCTTCACCCTGCTCGACGACGGCCTCGCCTACGTGAAGGAAGGCGACAAGGTCTTCTCCGAGCCGGGCGGCGCCGATGGGCTCGCAGCCTTCCCGGACAACATGCTCGACGCCGTGGTCGAATCTGCCGAGGAGTGCCCCGGCGAGTGCATCTTCATCGAGGCCGAGTAGCCGCTCCGCCCCGGCCCTATGACACGACCCCCGCCGCGTGCGGGGGTCGTTTCGCGTTTCGCGTTCCGGGGCCGAGGCGTCAGGAGCGGCGAGCGAGGGCAGGCGCGACCAGGAAACTCAGTCGACGAGGCAGCCGCCGGTGTCGACGGCGTGGGTGGAGCGCGCCGCGAGGACGGCCTTCACCTCTTGGCTCGTGAGCGCGTAGCCGGTGTGCGGCTCGCCCGGATCGGTCGCGAACGCCATGCCGACGACGCGGCCGTTGCGGTCGACGAGCGCGCCGCCGGAGTCGCCGGGTTGCAGCGACGTCGCGAGCACGAGCACGTGCCGGCGGGTGTTCGACGTCCGGTAGATGTCGGTGCCGACCGCGACGATGTCCTGCGCGATGCGCGCGGGGATCACCTGGAGCGCGCCACCGCGCGGGTGGCCGTACACCGCGCCGACCGTCCCGACGGTGGGCGACGCGATCGGCAACGGCGACGCGTCGAACTCCGGAACCGACAGCACCGCGACGTCGGCGTCGGGATCGAACGCGACGACCGTCGCGCGCCGCGCGGACCCGTCGATCGTGAGCACGCTCGTGCGCTGCTCGCCCGCGACGACGTGCGCGTTCGTCACGACGAGGCCGCTCTGCGCGACCCAGCCGCTCCCCTCTTGGATCCGGCCGCACGCCTCCCCCTCGACCTCCACCGTCGACGGCTCGACGCGCGCGTTGATCGCGGCGGGCATGGTCGACTGGGGCACCGGGCCTGGGTTCTGCGGCGTTGCGAACGGTCCGAGCGCGGAGGGGTACGGCGCGTCGGCGACCGCGCGGCCGAGTGCGGCGAAGCGCGAGGGGGGTTTCGGCGTGACGTCGTGGATCCAACGCACGACCGCGGAGCTGCGCGCCGCGCGCGCCGGCCAACCGCTCGTCACGATGAGCGACGGGGTCAGCAACCACACGAGCACGAGCACGCCCACGCCGCCGAGTCCCGCGCCCGCGACCTTGTCCCACCGCGCGCGCGGGCGCGCTTCGCGCGGCACGAGCCGCGAGATCATCAAGCCGAGGCCTTGGCCCGCGCTCGCGGTCAGCAGCAGGAACAACGCGGCGATCGTGACGCGCCCGTCGGGCTGGTCGCCGCCGAACGCGGTGACGACGCGCGCGACGAACTGCGCACCGAGGAAGAGACCGACTGCGACGCCGAGCCATGCGAGCAGGCGCGCGGCGAACCCGAGCTGGTAGCCGCCGATCGTCGCCGCGAGCAACGCGACGACGACCACGACGTCGAGCGGGTTCACGTCTCTAGGTTCGCATCCGCATGCGCGGCGGCGGCGTCGGCGCGCGCACTGGTCGATTCGCTTGCGGCGGCACCGTCTGCAGGGGCCAGCAGCCGCCCGTGGGTGATGAAGCCCGTGTGCGCGACCATCCGGTGGTCGGGCCGCACCGACTGGCCCTCGACGTGCCAGCCGCGGTGCAGCACCTCGAACGTCTCGACCATGCCGAACGGCGACTCGGCCATCTCTTCGCGCAGCCGCGCGACCTGACCGATCGTCGGCAGGTACGAGAGCAGGATGCCGCCGCTCGCGAGCGCGCCGGCTGCGTGCTTCACGACCCGCCATGGTTCGGGGAGGTCGAGCAGGATGCGATCGAGGTCGCTGACCTCGATGCCGTCGTAGACGTCGCGCACCTCGACCGACAGTGGCAGGTCGGGGCCGAGGAACGTCTCGACGTTGCGCTGCGCCTTCGCGGCGAAGTCGTCGCGCAGCTCGTAGCCGACGACGCTGCCCGTCGGACCGATGGCGCGCAGCAGTGCCGTCGTCAGCGCGCCGGAACCGACGCCCGATTCGAGGACGCGCGCGCCCGGGAAGATGTCGGCCGAGACGAGGATCGGTCCGAGGTCCTTGGGATAGATGACCTGCGCACCGCGCGGCATCTCGAGGACGAACTCCGCGAGCGTCGGCCGCACGGCGACGAGCCGCTGGCCGCGCGTGGTGCGCACGGTCGTGCCGTCGGGCGCGCCGATGAGGTCGTCGTGGGCGAGGATGCCCGCGTGCGTGTGGAACGAGCCACCGTCGACGAGCGTGATGAGGTGCCGTCGCTTCTTCGAGTCGACGAGGAGCACGCGGTCGCCCGCGGCGAACACGTGGCTCGTCATGCCGGATCGGCGGCGGCGCGCGCCCGCTCCTGCAAGCGGCAGAACGCGCACAGCTCGCCCGGCGTCGGCGAACCGCAGCGCGTGCACGGTCGCAGCTCCGCGCGCTCCTGTTGGATCTCGACGTCGTCGAAGCGTCCGTGCGCGCGGTCGAGGAAGCCGTTGAGGAACGCGGCCTTCGTGCCCGGCGACCGTTCCTCGAGCGCGTTCAACACGTCCTTGTAACCGAGGTGACGATTGCCCGCAGCCATCGGGCATTCCTCGACGATGTAGTCGATGCCGCGCAGGACGCAGTACGCGGCGGTCTCGCGCTCGCCGAGCCGCACGAGCGGTTTGATCTTGCGCGCGAAGCCGGGCGCGGCGGGCAGCACCGGGAACTGGCGCGCGAGGTACTCGTCGTCCCAGCGGAGCACGTTGCCGAGCAGCACCGCGGCTTCGTCGTCGAGGTTGTGACCGGTCGCGACCGCGGCGTACTCGCCTTCGATCGCGGCGGTGTTGAAGAGGTGGCGTTTCGACAACCCGCACGCGCCGCACGGCGCGCGGTGCGCGACCTTCGCGCCGCCGGGGATGTCGAAGCCGTAGTCGTCGCGCAGGTCGACCTCGCGCAGACGGCCGCCGATCTGCGTCGCGAAGTCGCGCGCGAAAGCGAGTGACGAGTCGCTGTACTCGCCGATGCCGAGCCCGAGGTAGAGGCCGTCGGCTTCGTAGCCGAGGTCGCGCAGGAGGTCCCACGCGGCGAGCGAGTCCTTGCCGCCCGACACCGCGACGAGCACCCGCTCCCCCGGTTCGAGCATGTCGTACTCGTCGATGGCCCTGCGCACCTGCTCGCGGCAATGCCGCAGGAAGCAGTCGCGACAGAAGCCCGCGTTGTGGCGACGTACGTCGATCACCGCGGGCTCGCGACAGCGCCGGCACTTCACTCGGAACCACCCGACACGACCGGACGGATCTCGACGACGTCGGTGGGCTCGAGGCGCGCGTCGCGCGTCACGAGCTCGTCGTTGCGGATGACCAACACGGACTCCGCGACGACGTCGAGCCGGTTGAGCAACGCGTGAACCGTCGTCGCGCCGTCGATCTCGAGCTCTCGACGCGGATTGCGCAACAGCACCTTCATCCGCCAGAGGGTAATAGGGCCGCTTGCGAACGCCTCAGCGCGGACCGGATCGAGGATGTGGCGAAGCACCACAATGGGCGGGTCGCTGTGCGGCCCGCCCGCGCCATCACGTGAGGCGTCGAGGAGGGTGAAGCTTGCGAGGCCGACCAGGGGATGCCGAGATTTGGAAGCGGTCGCCGGTGTGCACCTCGGTGCGATACACGAGCTCGGGCTCCGGGTTCGCGAGCTTGCGGAGCAGGCGGACGCCGAGCGCCGACGCCGCGAGCACGAGCCAGGCCTGCGAGCCCGACATGCCGCGGCGGAAGCCGGTACGGATGAGACGACGGAGCAGCGCGTCCACGCGTCAGATCCTGCGGATCTCGAGCACGGTCTTGCGCTTGCGACCCTTGCGGCGACCGAACCAGTACGCGCCGACGACGAGCAGCACGCCGACACCGGACGCGACCGCGACCCCGATGCCACGTGCGGCCTCGACGGTCTCGCCGACGTCGCCGGTGATGTCGCGCAGCTTCGCCTCGAGATCGGCGCGCGTGATGTGGTGCGTGTGACCGTTCGTCGTGGGCGTGTCGTTGCGGCTCATCGTGAGCTCCCCTGACTGCGGGCCCTCGTGAGGGCGGCGCCGGCGATGAACAACAGTCCGGCGATCGTGATGCCGTACGGCGCCCACGACCAGTTGCCGCGGAACGTCGTGCCGGTCTCGGTCTGGAGCGCGCGCAAGCCACCGATCGCGAGGAAGCACACGCCGGTGCCGATGAGCATCGCGCCGATCAGACCGAATCCGACGTAGCGCGCGAGACCCTTGAGCGGCTCGATCGTCTCCTGCTTGAAGTACGCGATCAGCAGTTCCCGCAGCTCGCGGATCTGCTCTTGCGCGCTCTTGTCGGGCACACGGTCTCCCGTCGGTCTGGCGGAGCAGTCTCGCGCGGTCAGGCTAGGGGCGCAGGGACGAGCGCAGCAGGATCGGGCACCACCGGATAGCTCGCGACCAGGTGCGCGACATCGTCCTGGAGCGAATCGCCGCCCGCAGTCGAGAAATCGCCGTTGGCGATGAACGCGAACGTCAGCGGGCCGTCAGCGGTCGGCACGACGCCCGCGAGGCCGACGACGCCGTCGATGTGTCCGGTCTTCGCGCGCAGCTTTCCGGCGAGTGGATCGCCGAGGAAGCGCGCCGCGAGCGTGCCCGTCTGTGCCGCGATTGGCAGCCCGTCGCGCAGCGCGCGGGTTGCGGGCCGCGCGCCGAGGTTCACCGCGGCGAGCAGCGCCGGACACGTGACGCGATCGTTCGGCGAGAGACCGGAGCCGTCGACGAGTTGCACCCCCGCGGTCGGGACGCCGAGTCGCTGCAGCGTCGCGACCACGGCGCGCAGACCCGTGCTCGTGGTGCCCTCGTGCCCGACTGCGACACCGACCGAGCGCACGAGCATCTCGGCGGTGTAGTTGTCGCTGACCGTGAGCATGTTCTCGACGATCTTGTCGAGGCGGGGTGATTGCACGCGTGCGAGCACGTGCGCGGCCGGCGGTTGGGAGCCACGCGTCGTGGAGCCGTCGACGGTGACGTCGTGCGAGGCGAGGAGCGGGTCGAGCGCGTTGGCCGTGAGCAGCGCGGGATCGTCGGCGGGTGCGCCGTTCTCGGCGCGACCTTCGTCGACGGTCAGCGCGCCGAGCGGACCGATGTCGGAACGCTCGCTCGGCTTCAGCGACGGGAGGTAACGCACCGTGTCGAAGCGGCCGTCGTCGGCGACGATCGCGCCGTCGACCTGGTGCACGCCCGCACGCGCGAGCGCGGACGCGAGGTCGTCGAGGTCGGTCGTCGGCGCGGACGCGGTCTGCGGTGTCGCGCCGAGCTGCGCGCGGCGCGCCGGAGTCGCCAGCACCGGGTCGCCGCCGCCGACCAGGTAGACGTCGCCGTGCACGACGCCGTCGGAGACGCGCGCGGTCGTCGTGATCTCGGTCGTGAAGGTGTGGTTCGCGCCGAGAACCGCGAGCGCGGCCGCGCCGGTGAGGAGCTTCTCGGTCGACGCGGGCGCGAGGGCGAGCGCGGGCGCGACGCGTGCAAGCGACCCGCCGGGGCCGTCGACCGCGACGCAGCGGCCGGGCGCCGCGAACCCGGCGATGACCCCGGAGAAGCGCTGACCGACGGCTGCGGTCTCGATGGCGACGGGGATGCGGCGCGGCGACCAGAGCGGCGTCGCGATCGGCTGCGACTGGATTCCGCCGGTCGCGGCCGACGATCGGTGCGCCGACGAGACGACCGAGACCGCGAGCGCGATCGCGAGGGCGATGAGCAGTGTTCCCGTCGCGGTGAAGGTGCGCCGCAGCCGGCGGTAACGCTGCGCGAGATGGCGACCGTGGCGCCCGCCCGGTTCGCCCGGGATCAGTGTGTGACTCCGGCAGTGTCGGAATGACGCGCTCGGAACCGCGCGTCGAGCCAGAGCAGCTCGAGCGCGCGGACGGCGCGGTCGGCCGACGCGTACGCGACGCGACCGCTCGCGCGCACGGCCGCGGGACCCGCGTTCTCCGGGTCCGCGATCGCGAGCTCCGTCGCGGTGAGGATCGGCTTGCCGGTCGTGCTCGAGATCTCGGCCGCCGCGGCGGCGAAGCGCGCGTCCTGGCGCTCGTGATAAGCGACGATGCGTTCGAGACCGTGGTCGGGGAAGAAGCCGCCCTCGCGCAGCAGCCGCGCCTGGTTCGACTGGATGCCGAGCCCGAGATAGATGATCGCGTCGACCGCGTCGTGCTCGGCGACCAGCGCGAGCACCTCGGGGATCGTGTCGCGCGTCTCGCCGCCCGCGAGGTCGATCGGATTGTTGCGGCTCCAGCGGGGCGGGAGCTTGCCGTCGATCGCGTCGCGCAGATCGTCCGGCAGCGCGACGAGCTCGAGCGCGGAGCGGGAGATCGCGTCGGCGGTCACGACACCCCAGCCGCCCGCGGTCGTGATGACGATCGTGCGCGGACCGCGCGGTCGGGGTTGCGTCGCGAACGTCGCCGCGGCTTCGAACGCCTCTTCAACCGTCGCCGCGCGCGTGATGCCGGCTTGGCGGCACGCGCCGTCGAACACCGCGGTGTCGGTCGCGAGGGAGCCGGTGTGCGACGCGGCCGCGCGCGAGCCGCCCGCGGTGGTGCCGCCCTTGAGCACGACGAGCGGCTGCCGTTGCGCGATCGAACGGAGCCGTTCGAAGAGCGCGCGCCCGTCGCCGACGCCTTCGAGGTACGCGAGACCGACGTTCGTGTCGGGATCGTCGGCGTAGAAGTCGAGATAGTCGGCGACCGAGACCGCGGCCGCGTTGCCGGCCGATACCGCGCGACTGATGCCGACGCCCGTGAAACGCGCGTAGTTGAGGAACGACGACACGAAGTTGCCCGACTGGCTCGCGACGCCGATCGAGCCCCGCGGCGGATAGGGCGCGACGATCTGTGCGCACAACGACGCGGGTGTCGACACCACACCCTGGCCGTTCGGGCCCGCGAGGAGGATGCCGAGCTCGTCGGCGAGCGCGACGAGCTCGTCCTCCGCGGCCCGTCCGTCGGCCCCGGCTTCGCGATAGCCCGCGGACGTGACGAACGCGGCGCGTACGCCGCGGCGCGCGCACGCGCGCAACAACTCGGGATTCGCGCCCGCGGGCGTGCACACGACGGCGAGGTCGTACGTGTCGGCCGGCAGGTCGTCGACGCTCCTGACGGTGTGGATGCCGAGCACGGTGCCGCCGTCGAGATTCGTCGCCGCGACCGCGCCTCGATATCCCGACGCGAGGACGTTGTGCAGCGCGACGAAGCCGAACTTGCCGGGATGCGACGACGCGCCGGCGACGATCACGCCGCGCGGCTCGAACAGCGCGCGGAACTCCTCGTCGCTCGGTCGCGGTCGGCTCGGCGTCGCGTCGCCGGGGCCGGCCGCAGGCCCGGCCGGGCCGCCGATCTCGACGAGCGCGTCGACCGCGACGGGCATCCCGTCGGCGACGAGGATCGGGTTCACGTCGACGGACACGATGTCGGGCCGCTCGTCGACGACCTTCGACAGACCGACGAGCACGCGCGCGAGCGCGTCGCGATCGACCGCGGGCTCGCCGCGGAACCGCTCGAGCAGCTTCTGCGTCGCGAGGTCGTCGATCATGTCGTGCGCGTCGCGCAACGTGATGGGTGTGAGCCGGAACACGACGTCGCCGATCGCCTCCGCGAGCACGCCGCCGACTCCGAGCATCACGCACGGCCCGAACTGGGGGTCGCGCAGGAGCCCGGCGATGAGCTCGCGCGTTGCCCGCACCATCGGTGCGACGAGCACCTCGACCGGACCGTCGTCGGGACGCGCCGCCGCGAGCAGCTCCGTCGCCGCCGTGCGCACCGCGGTCGCGTCCGCGAGCCCGAGCCGCACGAGCCCGCGCTCGGTCTTGTGCGCGATCGTGTCGCCGCAGAGCTTGGCGACGACCGGATAGCCGATCGCGTCGGCCGCCACGACCGCGCCGTCGACATCGGGTGCGGTGCGCTCGTCGAGCACCGGCACGCCGGCGCGCGCGATCAGGGCCTTGGATGCACTTTCAGAGAGCGTGGGCATCGAGTCGCGGAGCGTATCGGCCGACCATCAGTTCCGAGCGCGTGCGATGCCGGCGTTCCGGGTGGCGCCCAAGATCTCGCCGTCGGGTTTGAACACTGTGAACGTCACCCCGTCGAAGGTGGTCCGCCACCCTCTTCGGTGGATCAGGTGATGGTGGTACGGACACAGCAGCACGAGGTTCGCGACCTTCGTCTCGCCGCCTTCCATCCACGCGCGCACGTGATGCAGGTCGGACCAGCTCGGTCTCCGGTCACACCCGGGGAACCGGCAGCAGCGATCCCGCGCGGTCACCGCCCGTCGCATCGCTTTCGTCGGATTGTGCGCCAACCGGCCGATGTCGAGCGGGCGGCACTTCGGATCGGTGATGATCCGCTCGATCCGCGCGTCGCACAGCAGCGCGGCGAGATCGGCCGGACTCAGCGACGGGCCGATCCCGCTCGCGCTCGGCAATCCGGCGCGGATCGTGTCCCACGTCTCGACGATGCTCACGTGCGGTCGCTCGCCGCCTTCGACCGGCAGATCCTTGTGATCGAGCCAGAAGCGCGCGATGCGCACGAGCCCGTCGGCGCGCAGCTTCACCGGCGAGCGGAGATCGCCCGCGGTCGGCTCGTCGGTCGCAGAACGCAGCGCGTCGTCGACGGTCGTGCCGGCGAGATCGTCGAGGTCGCCGTTCGTGACCCACCGGTCGCCGACCTTGGAGTGACGCAGCCCGTTCAGATCGGACGGCTCGCGATCATCCAACGCGTCGGCGCATCGACGCGCGTACGCGATCGACGCGTTCAAGCTGCGCCAGTCGTTCGTCGCCGCGAAGTCGACGAGGGTCTCCTCGATCTCGAGATACGCGCCCTCATGCCCTGCGGGTACGGCGCGACAGATCGCACGCGCCGCGTGCGCGGACATCTCGCCCTGTGCCCACGCCTTCCCGGTCAAGCGCAGCGACTCGCAGGCCAGGCTCGCGTTCAACGCGTCGCGCGCATCGCGCGCAGGCAGGCCGGTCTGGTGCTGCGCCCACATCGGCGTCGAGACGGCGCCCACCGCATCCGGTATCCCCCGCCGATGGATCACCGCCAGCAGCTGCGCCCGACGATGCTCCAATCGATCCAACTCGCGGCACAACCCGACGAACTCGTCGCGAACTGCGGCGTCGCACAGCTCTTCGAGCTCGGCATCGACGACGAGATCGACTGCGGAAGTCAGGCCCTGCAACACTCCCTCATCATACCGAACACACGTTCGTGCGGCAAGTAAAACCTCAATGTTTATCGGCTCGATGTGGCCTCGCGCATCGCGCTCGGTTCGAAGTCCCCGCTGGCCCGGCTCTCGATCGGCGAGCTGCAGCGCGCCTCCCACTGAACGGTCGGGTGCATAGCCTTAACAGGTCGGCGTCGTCACCACTGACGACCAGCTGCTCGCTGCGTCAGGAGGCGTCCCTGTCGGTGTTCCGTACCGCCGACCTCGGCGCGGCGCGGCTTCGAGACACGTCGTGGACCCCACCGATCTGCCGCTCGGAGCGTCATCGACGATGCGGGTAATCGCGGTCGGTATTGTCGCGTCGTGGGTGACATTCAGGAGCGCTTCGACGCGTTGCGACCGTGGTACACGCGGTTCACGGTCGATGGGAAGCACTATGGCGGCGACGCTTCCTACGATGACGACGCTCGCGTCGCGCTCTTCTACGCGTGGTTCGCGCGACCAGCGACGATTCTGGAGCTCGGATCGCTCGAAGGCGGCCATTCCGTGCAGCTCGCTGCGCCCGGCTTCGTTGAGCGTCTCGTCGGCGTCGAAGCGCGTGCCGGCAACATCGCACGCGCCAAGCTCGCAGCGGAGCTTCTCGGTCGCGGGAACATCGAGTTCCGGCAGGCCGATCTCGAACGCGCGCTGCTCGATCCTTTCGGCGCCTTCGACGCCGTGTTCTGTGGCGGCTTGCTCTACCACCTCATGCGGCCATGGCACCTCCTCGAGGAGGTCGGCAAGGTCACCGACCAATTCTTTCTCGACACGCAGGTCAGCGCGACCGAGGACGCGACGTTCGAGGGCTACGTCGGCTGCTGGTATGCCGAGCAACCGGATCAACCGACGCGACACACCGACACCGACACGCTGTCCGGCTTGTCCGACGCGTCTTTCTGGCTGACGCTGCCATGCCTCGTCGACACTCTTCGGCGTATCGGCTTCGTCGTGAAGGAGCAGCGGCTGACTGAGAACTGGGACGGCTACGGACCTCGTGTTCAGCTCGGGCTCATCCGTACCTGACGGCTGTCCGCGGCGCTTCGTCGAACACTCCAGTCCAGACCCGATGAGTGGAAGGCACACGCTGCTGCCGCTCGGCGCGACGCGTCAGATTGACGATTCGATAACCATGGTCAGACTGGGCGGCATGCCTACGACGGCGAGAGGCCGGGGAGCGGCTCCGCCGCGACGACCGCGGAACGTGACGGAGAAGCTCGGCGCGGCGATCTTCGTGCTCGGCATATTGCTCGCGGGGTTCATGGTCGGCGTGTACTCCGAGCCGACGCATCCCGGCCGGTTCGCCCCTGGATTCATCGTCGCCGGCGTGGGTCTGCTGCTCTGGCTCGTGGGAAACCGGTGGCCCCGACGCTCGAAGTCGCGGTGATGCCGAGGCACACGAAGATGCCGACGGATCCGAGCCGGCCGGTGACCGCGGTCATCTCGTCGACCCGTCGCACTTTGCGACCGTGAGTGCCCGAACGGGACATCGATTGTCGCAAGGTGCGGGCCGTTCCTCCTGACTGCTCAGACCTTGCTGCGGCCCTGCCAGTACTCGTCGCGCAGCACGCGCTTGAGCAGCTTGCCGGAATCGGTGCGGGGCAGCGAGTCGCGCAGCTCGTACGCGCGCGGACGTTTGTAGCCACCGAGTCGTTCCTCCGCGAACGCGCGCAGCTCCTCGAGGTCGATCGTCGTGCCCGCCTTCGCCTGCACGATCGCGTGCACGCGCTCGCCCCATTCGTCGTCGGGGATGCCGAACACCGCGACGTCGAGCACGTACGGGTGGCCGTAGAGCACGGCCTCGATCTCGGCGGGATAGATGTTCACGCCGCCCGAGATGATCATGTCCTTCTTGCGGTCGCAGATGTAGACGAACCCTTCGTCGTCGAGGTACGCGATGTCGCCGACCGACTTCCACTCACTGCCCGCGATCTCGGTGAGCTGCTCGGCGGTGCGGTGGTAGCCGTCCATCGCGAGAGTGGTGCGGACGAAGAGCTCGCCGGGCTCGCCGAGGTCGCAGTTCGTGCCGTCGTCGCGCACCGCACGCAGCTCGATGCCGCCGTAGGGCTTGCCGCACGAACCCGGCTTGCGAAGCTGATCCTCGGGCTTCAGCACGGTGTCGACGCCGAGCTCGGTGGAGCCGTACACCTCGAAGAGGAACGTCGTGCCGAGCTTCTCGAAGACTTCCTCCTTCAACGCGTACGGCACCGGCGCCGCGTTCGCGATGAGCGTGATCATGCTGCTCATGTCGGCCTTCGCGAGCTCTTCGGCCGGAAGGCTCACGATGCGCTTCACCTGTGTGGGCGCGGAGAAGGTGTTCGTGACGCGGTGCTCGCGTACGAGGCGGATCCACGCGACGGGATCGAACTTGCGGAGCACGACGATCGGCGCGCCGAGGGTGTGCGAGAGCGACGCGAAGGCGAGCGGGCCCGAGTGGTACAGCGGGCCGGTCGTGAGGTGGACAGCGTGCTCGTGCAGCAGGTTCAGCTCCGCGAGGAGCGCGAACACGAGCGCGCGGTCGGTCGACGTGCGCAACGCGCCCTTCGGCTTTCCGGTCGTGCCCGACGTGTAGATCATCTGCGCGCCGGCTTCGGACGCGGCGACCGGCGGCGGCTCGGCGTCGGATTGCCCCGCGAGCACCGCGTCCCAGTCTTCGAAGCCCTCGGGAGTCGGGCCGCCGAAGCTCACGAAATGGCGGACTTTGCCGAGCTCGCCGCGCACCGACGCCGCGAGCGGCGCGAACTCCGCGTCGGCGACGACGAGCGTCGCGTCGGAGTTGTCGATGACGTAGGCCATCTCCTCCGCGTTGAAGCGATACGACAGCGGCACCGCGACGAGCCCGAGCTTGCGCGCCGCGTGGATCGTCGCGATCACCTCGAGCGAGTTCGGGCCGCACCAGACGAGCCGTTGACCGCGCTGCGCGCCGCGTGCGAGCAGACCGTTCGCGAGCCGGTTCACCATCGCGTTCAGCGCCGCGAACGTCGTCGTCGACGCGCGTGCACCACCGCTGCCGTCGACGATCACCGCGACCGCGTCGCCCTGGTTCTCGGCATGGACCGCGAGCACGTCGGGCGCGGCGTTCATTCGATCAACCCCCCTGGAGGCGGCCGGTAGCCTACCGCCGTGCCCCGTGACTTCCGCCTGCGCGGAATCGTCGAGGGCTTCTACGGCCCTCCGTGGACGCACGAGGCACGCCGTGAAGTCCTTTCGTTCCTCGCGCCGCGAGGGATGAACGCGTACGTGTACGCGCCGAAGGACGATCCGTTCCATCGCGCGCGCTGGCGCGAGCCGTATCCCTACGACGAGCAGCGCGCGCTCGGCGAGCTCGCGTCGTTCGCGCGCGCGCTCGGCGTGCAGTTCGGGTTCGCGATCTCGCCCGGCCTCGATATCGACTACGAGTCGCCGTCGGATCGCGAGCAGCTCGAAGCGAAGCTCTCGCCGCTGCTCGACGCGGGCGTCGAGTGGGTCGTGCTCGCGCTCGACGACATTCCGCTCGCTCCCGACCTCGCGCCGCGCCAGGCTGCGCTCACGACATGGTTGTACGGCTGGTTGCGCGATCGCCGCGCGGCCGCGCAGCTGACGGTGTGTCCGACCGAGTACGTCGGCACGCGCCCGTCGCCCTATCTCGGCGAGCTCGCGGCCGGCGTGCCCGACGCCGTGTCGTTGCTCTGGACCGGTCCGACCGTGTGCTCCCCCACGATCACCGAGGCCGACGCCGCTGCGTGGACCGCGGCCGTCGCGCCGCACGCGGTCATCCTCTGGGACAACTATCCGGTCAACGACGGGACGATGAGCGCGCGGCTGCACCTCGGCCCGTACGAAGGGCGCGCGCCTGCGCTCGCGGACCGGCTCGGCGGCGTGCTGCTCAACCCGATGACGCAGCCGCACGCCTCTCTGGTCGCGCTCGCGAGCGCGATGGCGTTCCTGTGCGATCCCGATGCGTGCGATGCCGACGCGGGATGGGAGGCGGCGATCGCGGCCGTCGGCGGTGATCGGCACGACTCGTTGCGGGTCCTCGCGCACGCCTGCGCCGACGGGCCGCTGCGTGCACCCGCTGCGCTCGAGCTCGCGACGCTGGTGACCGCGCTCGACGAGGAGGCCGAGGGCCCGGGCTGGGCGAGCGCGGCGCGTGCGTTGAGCGCCGCGCTGCGGGCAACAAAGGCGGCGCTGACCGACTGGCCGGCGACCGACGCGCTCGCCGAGGAGGTCGCGGCGTGGGTAGCCGCCGGCGGTCGTGAGGTCGCGGCCGCGCTCGCGGCGGTGCGATTGCTCCAGGGCACCCGGCCGGTCGGCGTCATCGAGGCCGACGGCACCGGTCGCGCCGCGGCGCCCGACGCGGAGGCCCTGCTCCAGCTCGTGTTCGGGCTCGTGTTCGCGTGGTCCGGCGCTCGGGCCAATCGCGAGGTGGTGTTCGGCCCGCGGTTCGTGATCTATCCCGCGGTGGTGCAGACCGAGGACGGCCGTCCCGCCGTCGACGTCGGCATGACGCTGTGGGAGGACGCGAACGTGGTCGACTGGTTGTCCCGCATCGCGCTCCGGGAGTACGAGCGCTGGCGGGAAGCAGCCGACGAGACGGTACGGGTGATGGTCGACGGGAACGAGCGGGCGGTCGCGGCGGACGGGACCTTCGACGGGCGCGGCGCGATGGCGCTGCTGCGGTCGGGGCGCCTCGTGACGCGCGTGCGTCCCGGCGAAGAGCTCCCGATGCGCGATCGGCGTCTGCCGTGAGCGATCAGCCGGCGGCGGACGACGGCGAGGCGTTGCCGATCGCGATCAGTGTCGTCATGCCCGCGTACAACGAGGCGACGATCATCGAGCAGTCGCTCGCGACGGTGCTCGGCGGGATGCGCGGCTCCGGCGAGCGCTTCGAGGTCGTCGTCGTCGAGAACGGGTCGACCGACGACACGGAGGAGCGCGCCGGCAAGGTCGCAGCCGACGAGCCCGAGGTGCGCGTGATCCACCTCGCGACCGCCGACTACGGCGAAGCGTTGCGCGCCGGCTTGCTCTCCGCGCTCGGCGAGGTCGTCGTGAACTTCGACTGCGACTACTACGACGTCGCGTTCGTTCAGCAGGCGTTGGCCCGGCTGCGCGACGCGGACTCGCCGGCGACGATCGTCGTCGGCTCGAAGCGCGCGCCGGGCGCCGAGGACCGCCGGAGTTGGACCCGGCGCATGGTGACCGCGACGTTCTCGACCATGCTGCGCGTCGGCTTCGGTCTCACGGTGAGCGACACGCACGGCATGAAGGCGTTGCGGCGCGCGCCGTTGCTGCCCGTCGTCGCGCGCTGTCGCTTCGGGCGCGACCTCTTCGACACCGAGCTCATCCTGCGCGCCGAGCGAGCCGGTCTCGCGGTCGCCGAGATCCCGGTCGACGTCGAGGAGCTGCGGCCCGCGCGCACGCCGGTCGCGCGCCGCATCCCCCGCACGCTGTTCGGGCTCGCCCGCCTCTGGTTCGTGCTGCGGACGTCGCGTCGCGAATGACCGTCGTCGCGGGCGCGGGCATCGTCGCCGACGGGCTCGCGGTCGACTCGCCCGCGTGGGTCGAGCACGAAGACGGCGTCATCACCGCGGTCGGTGCGGGGCCGCGTGTGGGTGCCGACAGCGTCGACGGCGCGGTGCTCGTACCGGGCTTCGTCGACGTCCAGATCAACGGCGTCGGCGCGGTCGACTTCGCACGCGCCGACGTCGACGGGTGGCGCGCCGCGCTGCGCGTGCAGGCGCGCCACGGTGTGACGGCGTGCTGCCCGACGCTCGTATCGGCACCGCTCGCCTCGTACGTCGAGCCGCTGACGATCGCCGCGACGTTGCGCAACGCCACGCGTGAGCACGAGACGGCCGTCGTCGGAGTGCACCTCGAGGGCCCGTTCCTCGGCGGCGCGCCCGGCGCGCACGTGCTCGAGCACCTGCGTCCGGTCGACGAGCCGTGGCTGCGGGGTGTGCTCGACACCTTGCCCGGAGTCGTCCGCGTGGTGACGCTCGCACCCGAGGCCGACGAGGGATTGCGCGCGACTCGAATGCTGCACGACGCGGGCGTCGTGGTCGCGATCGGGCACAGCACCGCGACGTACGACGAGGCGCGCGCCGCAGCCGACGCCGGCGCGCGCCTCGTGACGCACCTTTTCAACGGGATGGGTCCGTTGCATCACCGTGAGCCGGGAGTGGCAGGCGCGGCGCTCGACGACCCGCGCCTCACGCCGTCGGTCATCGCCGACCTCGTGCACGTGCACCCCGCGGCACTGCGTGTCGCGATCGCGGCGAAGCGCTCGGTCGCGATCGTGACCGACGCGGTCGCCGTCGGCGGTTCGCTCGAATGGTCGGAGCGCGACGGCGCAGCCCGGCTCGCCGACGGCACGCTCGCGGGCGCGGTCGCGCCGATGGACGTGGCCGTGCGCAACGTCGTCGGGCTGGGCGTGCCGCTCGCCCGGGCGGTGGAGATGGCGGCGACGATCCCCTGCGAGGTACTGGGCCTTGCCGACCGGGGACGCCTCGAACCCGGCCGGCGCGCCGACTTCGTGGCCCTCGACCGCGAGACGCTCCAGGTCCGGGCGGTCTGGATCGAGGGCCGGCGCGTCGAGCTCTGAGGCGCCTCACGGCCCCGAGCGGCCGACGGCGGGAGCGGAGCGGGCGTCGAGACGCGCCAACGAGCGTACGAGTCGGCGACCCGGAGGGGAGCCGGCGCCGGCGCGAGCGAATAAGTTCGACGCATGGAGATCGTCGCCGCACTGTTCGTGGAGAACATCCAGTTCCGTCAGGTCGAGGGTCCGTCGACGCGCATCGACATCACGGGCGCGTTCTTCTCGACCCGCGCCACCGAGTTCCCCGCGCACCTCGCGCCGCACCTCGTCGTGCTCGTGCGAGTGCCGAAGGACGCGGCGAGCGGATCGGGCACGCTCGAGACGCGATTCGTCAACGAGGCCGGCGTCGAGGTCGGGCGCAACGTGCAGCCGTTCGAGGTCGAGCCGGGGAAGTTCGGCTACCGGCTCGTGAAGGGCGAGCTCGAGTACGAATCGCCGAGCACCATCGAGGCGCACTGCACGATCGCGGAGAGCGGCTCGTCGGTCGTCGTGCCCCTCACGGTGATCGCGTAGCCCGGAGCGCACCGTGACCTCCCGCTACGCGGCCGCGTTGTCGGTGCACCCCGTGGCGTTCGAAGCGGTCGGTGCGGTCGCGGGCGAGATCCTCGACCAGCTCGAGGGCGAGCGGCCCGATCTCGTCGTGTGCTTCGTGTCGCGCCACCACGTCCCCGCGTTCGCCGACATCGCGTCGGGCCTGCGCGCCATCCTCGAGCCCGACGTGCTCGTCGGTGCAACGGCGGTCGCAGTGGCCGGCGGTGCGCGCGAGATCGAGGACGAGCCCGGGATCACGGTGTGGGCCGCGAACTGGGGCGGCGGCCGGGCGAGCGGTTTCTCGCTCGACGTCCGGCGCGAGGGCGACGCGGTGCGCGTCGAAGGCTGGCCCGGCGACCTCGAGGCCGGGTCGACGGTGCTGTTCCTGGCCGATCCGTTCACGTTTCCCGTCGTCGAGCTGCTCGACCAGTGCAACGAGCTACTCCCGGGCGTGCACGTGATCGGCGGTCTCGCATCGGCCGGCGCGATGCCGGGCGGCAACCGTCTCGTCCTCGACGACCGTGTCGTGCCCGGCGGCGCGGTCGGTGTCGTGCTGTCGCCCGCGATTGGTGTGCGCACGATCGTGTCGCAGGGCTGCCGGCCGGTCGGCAGCCCCTTCACCGTGACGAAGGCCGAGGGCAACGTCGTGCACGAGCTCGGTGGGCAGCGCGCGATCGCGCGGCTCGAGGAGCTCGTCGCGCGCGCCGACGACCGCGATCGCGAGCTGCTCGCGCAGGGACTGCACGTCGGAGTGGTCGTCGACGAGCACAAGACCGAGTTCGAGCGCGGCGACTTCCTCGTGCGCGCGGTGCTCGCCGCGGACCAACGCAGCGGCGCGCTCACCATCGGCGACGACGTGGGCGTCGGCCAGGTGCTGCAGTTCCACGTGCGCGATTCCGATTCCGCGACCGACGACCTCGTCGCTGCGCTGGGCAGTCGTTGCGCGGGTGCCGGCCTGCTGTTCACGTGTACCGGGCGCGGTCGGCGGATGTTCGGAAGCCCGGATCACGACACCGGCGTCGTCGAGGAGCAGCTGGGACCAATGGCCCTCGCGGGCGCGTTCTGCGCGGGCGAGATCGGCCCCGTCGGCGGCCGCAACTTCCTGCACAGCTTCACCGCCAGCCTCGCGCTGTTCGACTGAGCCGAGGGTCCGTCGCGCACGCGAGGCGCGTTTAGTGTGGGACCGGTCGAGGAAAGGGCCATTCAGTGACCGATGCCGACCTGGAACAGCGGGCGATCAACGTCATCCGCGGGCTCTCGATGGACGCGGTGCAGCGCGCCGAGAACGGGCACCCGGGGACGCCGATGGCGCTCGCGCCGCTCGCGCACGTGCTCTTCACCCGCGTCATGACCTACGCGGCGAGCGACCCGGACTGGCCGGACCGCGACCACTTCGTCCTGTCCGCGGGCCACGCGTCGATGCTCCTGTACTCGATGTTGTACCTCTGTGGTTACGGCCTCGAGCTCGACGACCTCCGCAACTTCCGCCAGTGGGGTTCGCGCACACCCGGCCACCCCGAGCGCCTGCACACGCGCGGGGTCGAGGTCACGACGGGCCCGCTCGGGCAGGGCTTCGCGAACGGCATCGGCATGGCGATCGCGGAGCAGCACCTGCGCCAGCGCTTCGGACCCGAGGTCAGCAATCACCACGTGTTCGCGATCTGCAGCGACGGCGACCTCGAAGAGGGCATCAGCCACGAGTCCGCATCGCTCGCGGGCCACCTCGGACTCGGCCGGATCGTGTACGTCTACGACGACAACCACATCACGATCGACGGCCCGACCGAGCTCGCGTACACCGACGACGTGCCCAAGCGCTTCGAGGCGTACGGCTGGCACGTCGTGCAGCTCGGCGAAGCCGCCAACGACTGCGACGCGCTCGAGGGCGGACTGCGCGCGGGAATGGCGGAAGCGGATCGGCCGACGCTCGTCGTGCTGCGCAGCCACATCGGCTGGCCGTCGCCGAAGTACACCGACAGCGAGTTCGCGCACGGGAACGCGCTCGGCGCCGACGAGGTCGCGAAGGTGAAGGAGATCCTCGGGCTCCCGGCCGAAGACTTCTACGCGCCCGACGACGTGATCGAGCTGTACCGCGCCGCGGGCCGGCGCGGTCTCGTGCACCGTGACGAATGGCGCGACCGCGTGAAGGCGTGGAGCACCACGAACCCCGAGCGCGCGACGGAGTACGAGGCGTGCCTCACGGGCCGCGGGCTCGACGGCTGGGCCGCGAAGCTGCCGACCTGGCAGCCCGGTGAGTCGATCGCAACCCGCGCCGCGAGCGGCAAGGTGCTCACCGAGATCTACGACGTCGTGCCCGGGCTCGTCGGCGGTGGCGCCGACCTCTCCGGCAACACCGGCACGCTCGTGAAGAGCACGACCGCGATGACGACCGGCGATCTCAGCGGCCGGCTCATCCACTTCGGCGTGCGCGAGCACGCGATGGGTTCGGTCATGAACGGCATGGCCGTGTCGGGCACGATCCCGTTCGGTGGCACGTTCTTCGTCTTCTCCGACTACATGCGGCCCGCCGCGCGCCTCGCCGCGATCCAGCAGGCCAAGGTCGCGTTCGTGTGGACGCACGACTCGATCGGAGTCGGTCCCGACGGCCCGACCCACCAACCGGTCGAGCAGCTCGCGGCGATCCGCGCGATCCCGCAACTGCGCGTGATCCGTCCCGCCGACGCGAACGAGGTCGCGCAGGCGTGGCGTGCCCACATCGACGGCGCCGGCCCGACCGCGATGATCCTCTCGCGACAGTCGGTGTCGATCGTCGAGGGCACCGCGGAGCGCGCCGAGGCGGGCGTGGCGAGGGGCGCGTACGTGCTCGCCGACGAGCCCGACGCGAAGAAGCTCGACCTCGTGCTCGTCGGCACCGGTTCCGAGGTCGAGGTGTGCGCACGCGCACGGCGCGCGCTGCTCGACGAAGGACTGTCGGTGCGGCTCGTGTCGATGCCGTCGTGGGATCTCTTCGAGGCGCAGCCCGCCGATGCACGCGCCGAGGTGCTGCCGCCCGGCGCGCCGACGCTCGCGGTCGAGGCGGCCTCGTCGTTCGGCTGGTCGCGCTACGCCGACGAAGTCGTGTCGATCGACCGCTTCGGCGCGTCGGCTCCTGGCGATGTCGTGCTCGAACGGTTCGGCTTCACACCCGAGTACGTCGCCGACCGCGCCCGCGCGCTCCTCGGTCTCGCAGACCCCCCGCCCCCCATGCCGAACGAGGACGTCCCTGCATGAGTCCCACCAATCAGCCAGGCGCAGACCGCAGGCGCGGTCAGCGACGCGAGACCGCTCACCGTCAGGATCGAGCGCGGGAGGTCGTAGCCGCATGAAGCAGCCAGGCGCAGACCGCAGGCGCGGCCGGCGACGCGAGACCGCTCACCGTCAGGATCGAGCGCGGGAGGTCGTAGCCGCATGAAGCACAGTTCCATCGCGAAGCTGCCCGAGTTCGGGCAGAGCCCCTGGTACGACAACCTCACCCGCGCGTACGCCACCGGCGGCCTGAAGCTGCTGATGGAGCGCGACGGCATCCGTGGCGTCACGTCGAACCCGACGATCTACGAGAAGGCGCTCGCCGCGGGCGACGACTACGACGCGCAGCTCGCGAAGCTGGCGAAGTCCGGCACCGAGGCGAAGGATTCGTACTGGGAGCTCGTCACCACCGACATCCGCGACGCCGCGGATCTGCTGCGGCCGGTCTACGACGCGAACGACGGTGCCGATGGCTTCGTGTCGGTCGAGGTCGACCCGGATTACGCGCACAACGCCAAGGACACGGTGACGCAGGCGGCCGAGCTCTTCTCGCGCGTCGACCGCCCGAACGTGATGATCAAGATCCCCGGCACGCGTGAGTGCCTGCCCGGGATCACCGAGACGATCGCGGCCGGCATCAACGTGAACGTCACCTTGATCTTTGCCCTGAAGCGCCACGGCGAAGTGATCGAGGCGTACCTCGCGGGTCTCGAACAGCTCGCGGCGAAGGGCGGCGACCTCTCGAAGGTGAACAGCGTGGCGTCGTTCTTCGTGAGCCGCGTCGACACCGAGACCGACCGCCGGCTGCCGGAAGGGCACGAGCTGCGGGGCAAGGCCGCGGTCGCGAACGCGAAGCTCGCGTACCGGCTCTTCGAGCAGACGTTCAGCGGGAAGCGCTGGGACGCGCTCGCCGCGAAGGGCGCGCGAGTGCAACGTCCGCTGTGGGCATCGACGTCGACGAAGAACCCTGCCTACTCCCCCACGCTCTACGTCGACGAGCTCATCGGCCCGCACACCGTCAACACGCTTGCCCAGGCGTCGATCGACGCGCTGCAGGACCACGAGGGCCTACGGGCGGGCACGGTCACCGAGGGCGTCGACGACGCGCAGGCGACCATCGACGCGCTCGCGAGCGCGGGTGTCGACTTCGACGACGTCACCGACACGCTCGAGCGCGAAGGCGTCGCCTCCTTCTCCGCCAGCTTCCACGACGCGCTCGACACGCTGACGAAGAAGGCGCGCGAGCTGGCGCAGTCATGAGTGGCGCAGCCGAGGGTCACGTCATCACGACCGACCCGGTCTCGGCGCGGGTCACGGTCACGGTGCACGGCGAGACGGTGGCCGACAGCACGAACGCACGGGTCCTGCACGAGACCGGCCTCCCCGACCGGCTCTACATCCCGCGTACCGACATCGCGATGGACAAGCTCGTGCCGACCGAGACGACGAGTCACTGCCCGTTCAAGGGCGACGCGGTGTACTGGTCGGCGAAGGTGAACGGCGGCGCGGTCACCGACGTGGCGTGGAGCTACCCGCACCCGCTTGCCGGTCGCGAGGACATCACCGAGCTCGTGTGCTTCTTCGACGAGAAGGTCGACGAGATCGCGGTCGACGGCGCGGCGATCACGAAGCCGACGACGCCCTGGTCAGTGCAGGCCGAGGCCGAACACCCGTAGGTGCTCGGCAAGCACCGCGGGTGGCGCGTGCGCGTTGAGACCACTCGGATTCGGCATCACGTAGGTCGCCGCGCCACCGAAACGCTCGCGCTGCCAGCCCGCGACCGCGCGCCGGTCGACCGCGATCCGGTAGCCCGAGAGTCCGACGAAGCACACCGACGCGGGTGTGAGCCATTCGACGAGCGCGCGGACGCGCGCCGCGCCGGCGCGGAACTCGTCGTCGGAGAGCTCGTCGGCGCGTGCGGTCGCGCGCTTCACGAGATCGGTCATGCCGACACCGTGTGCGCAGAGCGCGTCGAGAGGATCGCGATCGCGCGTGACGAGACCCGCGGCGAGCGCGGCGGGCCAGAACCGGTTGCCCGGCCGCGCGAAGCCGACCCCGGCATCGGCCGAGTAGAGGCTCGGATTGAGTCCGACGAGCAGGGCGCGCAGGCCCGGGCCGACGGTGTCGGGCAGCGTCCGCTGCCGGGTCGCCTGCACGCGCCACGAGTCGTCGCCGGCCTCGACGGCATCACACGAGAATCCGCCGCCGAGCACGACCGCAGCCAGGTGCTCGGGGTCCCACGATCGCGTGACGCGCAGCACGGTCGTTTCGCCCACCACCGTCGCGCGGTAGCGCCTCACGAGCATGAGCGGCAACGAGAACGGTGAAGGGGCGCGCGCCACGGCTCCTATCCTGGCGTCGATGGCCGCCGAGCCCCGCATACCCCCCGGTGTCGTGCTCGTCGTGATGGGTGCGAGCGGCGACCTCGCCCACCGCAAGCTCTATCCCGCGGTCGGGTCGCTCGCGGCGCGTGGCCAGCTGCCGGCGCGCTTCGCGCTCGTCGGCATCGCGCGCACCGAGTACGACGACGACGATTTCCGCGCGAACGTCCTCGACGCGGTGCGGAAGGTGCATCCCGACGCCGCCGACCCGCTCGACCAGCGCGAGTTCGAGTGCCGCTATGTCGCCGGCAGCTTCGACGATCCCGGCACGTTCAAGCGGCTCGGAACCGTGCTCGACGAGCTCGACGAGAAGCTCAACCTCGGTGGCCGGCGGATCTTCTACCTCTCGACGGTGCCGCAGCTGTTCGAGGCTGCGATCACCGGTCTCGGCGACTCCGGGCTCGCGGTCGAGAGCGAAGGCGGCTTCAGCCGCATCGTGATCGAGAAGCCCTTCGGTCACGATCTCGCCAGCGCGCGCGACCTGAACAACCTCCTGCACGGGTGCTTCGACGAACACCAGGTGTTCCGCATCGACCACTACCTCGGCAAGGAGACGGTCCAGAACATCCTCGCCCTGCGCTTCGCGAACGCGATCTTCGAGCCGGTCTGGAACCGCCGCTACGTCGACCACGTGCAGATCACGGTGGCGGAGCCGCTCGGTGTCGAGCACCGCGGCTCGTTCTACGAGGGCGCGGGCGCGCTGCGCGACATCGTGCAGAACCATTGCATGCAGGTGCTGTCGCTGATCGCGATGGAGGCACCGGCGTCGTTCGCCGCGAATCCAGTGCGCGACGAGAAGGTGAAGGTGCTGCGCGCGGTGAAGCCGTTGTCGGCCGGCGAGGTCGGGTCGGCCGTCGTGCGCGGGCAGTACACCGCGGGCACGGTGGAGGCCGAGGCGGTCGTCGGCTACCGCGACGAAGAGGGCGTCGCCGCCGACAGCCAGACCGAGACGTACGTCGCGCTGCGCTTCGAGATCGACAACTGGCGCTGGGAAGGCGTGCCCTTCTACCTGCGCACCGGCAAGCGCCTCGCGCAGCGCACGACCGAGGTGGTGCTGCAGTTCAAGCCGGTGCCGCACTCGCCGCTCCCGGCGCGCGCGGTCGAGTCGGTCGAGCCGAACACGATGGTGCTGCGCATCCAGCCCGACGAAGGTGTGCGGCTCGAGTTCGGGGCAAAAGTGCCGGGATCGACGTGGTCGGTGCGCACGGTCGGGCTCGACTTCAACTTCCGCTCCGGTTTCACCGAGGCCGCACCCGAGGCGTACGAACGGCTGCTGCTCGACGTGATGGTCGGCGACGCGACGCTGTTCATCCGCGAAGACGAGGTCGACGCCGCGTGGCAGCTCGTGCAGCCCGTGCTCGACGGCATCGCCGACGGGTTGATCCCGGTGCGCCGCTATCCCGCCGGCACCTGGGGCCCCGCCGCGGCCGACGCGATCCTGGGCGTCGGCGACACCTGGCGCAACGGCTGATTTCTGGTCGCGCTCGCTGCGCGCGCCGCTCCTGACGCCTCACGCGACGGCCGAGGGCGCGCCGCTCGCTCCGCTCGAGCGCGGCGGTGGGAGCGCGCGTCACGGTTCGCGTCCCAGCGCGAGCACCGCGTCCCAGGCGTCGGTGCCGGGCGCCATGACCTTGGTCGCGGTCGCCGCGCGCAGGCACGCGGTCTGCACGACGAAGCGCGCCGCCGCGGCCCGTGCGATCACCGCGCCCGAGGGATCGGCGACGAGCGGTCCTCCGTCGGTCGCGGCGCGCCACACGAGCACGAACACGCGGTTCTCCAGCGCGCGCGTGCGCGCGATCTCCTCGACCAGTGGTGTGCGCACTCGATGCGCGAGCCACACGATGCACTCGACACCGTCGAGCGCGGCGGCGCGCGCCGGGCGCGGGTCGACGAGTTCGTCGTCGGCGAACGTCGCGACCGCCAAGTCGGCGCGCGCGTTGCGCACCACACCGCGCGGGCCGACGACGAGGTCGACGCCGTGGCCGTCGATCCGGTCGAGCAGGTCGTCGTCGGAAAGGATCGCGACCTGCACGTAGCCCTCGCGCAGCGGCGGCCGGCGCGGTGCCGGCGCCGGCGCGGCATCGGTCGGTGAGCGTTGTTCCTGCACGAGCGGGCTGGTCGCGGCGCGGCCCGCCCGAGCCGGAGACTGAGGCGTCGGGGAGGGCGAAGCTTGCGAGCCCGACCAAGAACGCTCCGGCAGCTCGACGTCGGCGATCACGAGCTCGGGCTCGGTCGCGGCACCGCGTGCGACGACGCGACCGGAAGCGTCGACGATCTGCGAGCCGCCCGAGTAGATCACGGTTCCGCCCTCGGTACCGACCTTGGTCGCGGCGACCGCGACGACGTGGTTCTCGAGCGCGCGCACCCGCCACAGGAACTCGGCCTGCGAGTTCGTGCCCGCCGGCGGCGGCTGCGAGGTGACCCACGCGGTCGGGTTGGCGATCACGCGCGCGCCGCGCGCGACGAGGTCGAGGCCGATCTCGGGGAGGCGCGCGTCTGCGCACACGAGCGTCCCGATGCCGTCGACGACCGGGCCGGCGCGACCGACGGTGAACCACTCACGATCGAAGTGCCAGAGGAAGCGCTTCCCGGCGCGGGCGCGCACGGTGCCGGTCGCGTCGATCATCACCGCCGCGTTCTCCAGCCCGGTGTCGGCTTCGAGCACCACGCCGGCGACGACCGTGCACCCCGCATCGCGTGCCGCCGCCGCGAGGCACTCCACGGGATCCGGGCCCGCGGCGATCACGGCACGCGCCGCGGCCGCGGAGCCGAGCACGTACGCGGGGTACGTCGCCTCGGGCAGCACACAGAGCTGCGCCCCCTCGGCGCCCGCCCGTTCGACCATCGCGACGGCCTCGTCGAGCGCCACGCGTGCGTCGTCGAGGTCGTGCGCCGCGAGCTGACCACAGGCGATGCGCAAGCGGGTGGCGGCGGGGTTCACACCGTCATTGTCGACCCTGGGCGGCCGCGTAGCATGCGCCTCATGATGCCGGCGGTGCTCGTGACGGGCCGATGACGATCTCCGCGGTGGCGCCCGAGGTGCGGCCGCTGCTCGACGGCCCGCTCCCCGACCTGATCACGGCGGCCGGGCGGGTCCGCGACGCGGCCCACGGCGACCGCGTCACCTACTCGCCCAAGGTGTTCATCCCGCTCACGATGCTGTGCCGCGACCGCTGCGGCTACTGCACGTTCGCCAAGCCGCCGGCCCGCCTCGAGTCGCCCTATCTCGATCCCGATGCGGTGCTCGCGATCGCTCGCCAGGGCGCGGCCGCGGGATGTCACGAGGCGCTCTTCACGCTCGGTGAGGCTCCCGAGGAGCGCTACCCGCAGGCCGCCGAGTGGCTCGCGGCGCGCGGCTACGGGTCGACCGTCGACTACCTCGCGGCGATGTGCGAGCTCGTCGCGACCGAGACGGGCCTGTTGCCCCACGCGAACGCGGGCGCGCTGAACGAAAACGAGCTGGCACGGCTGCGGCGCTGGTCGCCGTCGCAGGGGATGATGATCGAGACGCTCGCGGCCCGCCTCGGCGAAGCCGGGGGTCCGCACTTCGGCGCTCCCGACAAGACGCCCGAGCGCCGCCTCGCCACGCTCGAGGCCGCGGGTCGAGCGCACGTCGCGTTCACCACCGGCATCCTCGTCGGCATCGGGGAGACGCGCGACGAGCGGGTCGAGGCGCTGCTCGCGATCGCGGCGAGCCACCAGCGGCACGGTCACGTGCAGGAAGTGATCGTCCAGAACTTCCTGCCCAAGCCGGGTACCGCGATGCACCGCGCCGACCCGTGCCCGAACGACGAGTTCCTCTGGACGATCGCGGCCGCGCGCCTCTTGCTGCCGACCGGCATCCATCTGCAGGCGCCGCCGAATCTCAGCGACGACCTCGCGCCGTTGCTCGCCGCGGGTATCGACGACTGGGGCGGTGTCTCCCCCGTCACGCTCGATCACGTGAACCCGGAGCGGCCGTGGCCTGCGCTCGATCGGCTGCGCGACGCGACCGAAGCCGCGGGCAAGGTGCTCGCGGCGCGCCTCACGATCTATCCCGAGTTCGCGCGCGACGACGCGACGTGGATCGACCCGGACCTGCGCTTCACGGTGATGCAGCGCTCCGACAGCGAAGGTCTCGCGCGCGACGACTCGTGGGTATCAGGTGGCGACGAGCCGCCGCCGGTGCTGCTCCCGTTCCCGCGCCCCGCGCGCGCGGGTGGTCCCGTCGGCGAGGTGCTCGACGGCGTGCTCGCGGGCGAGGAGGTCGGCGTCGACGAGATCGTCACGCTGCTCGGTGCGCGCGGTCGCGAGCTCGCGCGCGTCGCCGAGGTCGCCGATCAGCTACGCCGCGAAGCGGTCGGCGACGACGTCACGTTCGTCCGCAACCGGAACATCAACTACACGAACGTCTGCACCTTCAAGTGCCGGTTCTGCGCGTTCTCGAAGGGCCCGCTGTCGCTCAACCTGCGGGGCGCTCCGTACCTGCTCGACCTCGAGGAGATCCAGCGGCGAGTGGTCGAGGCCGTCGAGTGCGGTGCGACCGAGGTCTGCCTCCAGGGCGGGATCCATCCCGACTTCGACGGCAACTACTACGTCGACGTCGCGCGCGCGGTGAAGGACGTCGCACCGTCGATCCACGTGCACGGCTTCACCGCGCTCGAGGTCACCGAAGGCGCGCGGCGGCTCGGCATGCCGCTGCGCGACTACCTGCGCGTGCTGAAGGACGCGGGCCTCGCGACCCTGCCGGGTACCGCGGCCGAGATCCTCGACGACGAGGTGCGCGCGGTCATCTGCCCCGACAAGGTGAACACCGAGGAATGGCTCGAGGCGCACCGCTGCGCGCACGAAGTCGGGCTCAAGTCGAACGTCACGATCATGATGGGAACGGTCGAGCGCCCGGTCCACGTCGCGCGCCACCTCGTGCGCACGCGTGCGCTGCAGAAGGAGACGGGCGGCTTCACCGAGTTCGTGCCGCTGCCGTTCGTGCACATGGCGACGCCGATCTTCCTGCAACGCAAGGCCCGCCCCGGACCCACGTTCCGCGAGGTCCTCCTGGTGCACGCGGTCGGCCGCATCGCGTACCGCGGCTGGATCGACAACGTGCAGGTGTCGTGGGTGAAGGCCGGATTGGGCGGCGCCGCGCAGATCCTTCAGGCCGGCGCCAACGACCTCGGCGGCACGCTCATGGACGAGAACATCTCCCGCGCCGCCGGCGCGAGCCACGGGCAGGAGCTCGACGAGGCCGAGCTCCGCACCATCGTCGAGTCGATCGGACGGTCGTTGGAACAGCGCACCACGCTCTACGGACGCACGACGACCGTCGGTCGCCGGTTGCGTCCGATCGAGGACCACGCGGCCGAGGTCGCGGTCACGCTCGGATCCAAGCCGCTGGCGCTGCCGGTATGAGCGCGGGCCCGGCGCAGGCCGGAGGCGCGGTCACCCTCGCGCGCCTCGTTCACCGTCCGGGTCGAGCGCCGGAGGTCGGAGCCGCATGAGTGCGGCGGGAAACGAGCCGACGAACGACGCGATCTTCGACGTCTGCGCGATCGGCAACGCGATCGTCGACGTGCTGTCGCACGAGTCGTTCGAGCTCGTCGACAAGCTCGGGCTCGAGCTCGGCGCGATGAACCTCGTCGACGCGGCGCGCGCCGAGGAGATCTACGAGGCGATGGGACCGGGTGTGGAGGTCTCGGGCGGATCGGCTGCGAACACGACCGTCGGTGTCGTGTCGTTCGGTGGACGCGCCGCGTTCATCGGCCGCGTCGCCGACGACGCGTTCGGCGAGGTCTACCGGCACGATCTCATGACCGCGGGCGTGCACTTCGCGGCGACGGTCGCACCCGACGACTCCGAGCGGACGGGTCGCTGTCTCGTCATCGTCATGCCCGACGCGCAGCGCACGATGTGCACGTTCCTCGGTGCGGGCGCCAGCCTCGACCCCGGTGTCGTCGACGACTCGATCGTCGCGGCCTCGCAGATCCTGTACCTCGAGGGCTACCTCTGGGACGAGCCGTCGGCGAAGCTCGCGTTCCTGCACGCGGCCGACGTCGCGCATCAGGCCGGCCGCGAGGTCGCGCTGTCGCTGTCGGATCCGTTCTGCGTGGAGCGTCACCGCGACGCATTCCGCGAGCTCGTCGCCGGTCACGTCGACATCCTCTTCGCGAACGAGCCCGAGATCTGCTCGCTCTACGAGGTCGACGACCTCGACCGCGCGCTCGAGATCGTGGGTGCGCAGTGCTCGATCGCGGCGATCACGTGTGGCGCCGCCGGATCGGTCGTCCTCGGCAACGGCGAGCGGCACGCGGTCGCGGCCGCCGCCGCGAACGTCGTCGACACCACCGGCGCGGGCGACCTCTACGCCGCCGGGTTCCTGAGCGGATACACGCGCGGCCGGCCGATCCCGACGTGCGGTGAGCTGGGATCGATCGCCGCGGCCGAGGTGATCTCGCACCTGGGCGCGCGCCCGGCGACATCGCTGCACGCGCTCGCCGGCGACGTGAGCTAGCGCGCTGATGCAGCGGCTCCCCCGCTATCGCACCGGCGACGCGCAGCTCGACACGGCGATCGGCGAGCTCGTCGACCGCATCGGCGTGACGAAGGACGCCGACCTCATCTACGAGATGATCGTGTCGGCGGCGCGGCTCGCGCGCGACAGCGCCGACCGCGGCGACCTCAAGATCGCGAACGCGGCGCTGAAGGAGATGCGCTACGCGTTCTCCGTGTTCGCGCCGTACCGCTGGGCGCGCAAGGCTGCGATCTTCGGCTCCGCGCGCACGCAGACCGTCGACCCGCTCTACACGCAGACGGTGAGCCTGGCACGCGCGCTGTCGAAGGTCGAGTGGATGGTGATCACCGGCGCGGGTCCGGGGATCATGGAGGCCGGCATCGAGGGCGCGGGAGTCGAGAACTCGTTCGGCGTCGGCATCCAGCTGCCCTTCGAAGCGGCGACCACACAGTTCCTCGCCGACGACCCGAAGCTCATCAACTTCCGCTACTTCTTCACGCGCAAGCTCACGTTCGTGAAGGAGGCCGACGGGTTCGTGTTGCTGCCCGGCGGCTTCGGCACCCTCGACGAGGCGTTCGAGCTCCTCACGCTGGTGCAGACGGGCAAGGCGCAGATCAACCCGATCGTGCTGCTCGACGTGCCCGGCGGCACGTACTGGCATCGCTGGCTCGAGTTCATCACCGCCGAGCTGTTCGAGCGTTCGTACATCTCGCCCGGCGACACCACCCTGTTCCGCATCACCGACGACACGAACGTCGCGCTCGAAGAGCTCACGAGCTTCTACACGAACTACCACTCGCAGCGGTACGTCGACGGTGAGCTCGTGCTGCGGCTCCAACACGAGCCCGACGACGACCTGATGCAGACGCTGAACGTGGAGTTCTCCGACATCGTCGTTCGGGGCAAGATCGAGCGCATCGAGGCGACGCGCATCGAGGTCGCGGAGCACGACCATCCCGAGCTGCCGCGCATCCGCTTCCGCTTCGACCGGCACAGCTACGCGCGCCTGCGCGGCCTCATCGACCTCTTGAACGGCAAGCACGGACCGCCCGCGGTTTGAGCTGATGTGGTGCCGGTGCCGCGATCAGTCGTCGTCCGACGGCGCGTCGCTCAGCGCACCGATGGCGCGGGCGATGGCGCGGCGGGCTTGCAGCAGCTTCTTCTCCGCGGCCTTCGCCGTGTCCTGCGCGTCCTCGTCGCTCGTACCGGCGGCATCCCGCAGCCGGTCGTAGGCGCGGTCGCGCAGGTCTTCCTCGATCGCGGCCAGCCGCTCGACGAGGTCGTCGAAGTCACCCATCGCGTGCATCCTCCGTGAGTGCGCGGTCGAGCAGGACCGCCGGGTGCTCGACGCGCACGCCCGCGCCGCGCAGATGCATGAGGCAACCCGGGTTCGCCGACGCGACGACCGTGTCCGGTCGGTCGAGACCCGCGCGCGCCAGCGCTTCGACCTTGCGCTCGCGGATCGCGAGGGCGAGGTCGGGCTGCCAGAGCGCGTACGCGCCACCCGCGCCGCAGCAGAGGCCGTCGTCGTCGGTGTCGACGAGGTCGTAGGCGTCACCCAGGATCGTCCGCACCGGGAGGTGCGCGTGCTGCACGTGCCGCAGGTGACACGGGTCTTGCACGATCACGCGCGTGCCCGTCGACGCGACCGGCAGCGGCGGGTGCTCGGCGACGGCTTCGGCGAAGTCGCGCACGCGCGCCGAGAACGCGTCGGCGTCGGCTGTGCCCAGCAGCCGGCCGTAGTCCTTCATCGCCGCGCCGCAGCCCGCACTGTCGACGACGATCGGCGCGTCGCCGGGCATCGACCCGATGACGCGCCGCGCGAGGCGGCGGGCCTCGTCGACCCGGCCCGCGTGCACGTGCAGTGCACCGCAGCAGTCGCCGCCCGGACCCGGACGCGTGCACGAGAGTCCGCAGCGCGCGAGCACGCGCGCCGTGGCGCGGTGGACGTCGCGCTGCCACGCGTCCATGACGCACCCGGTGAACAGCCACGCGTCGGGTCGACCGCCCGCGGGGAGGTCGAGCGGTTCTCGCAACTCGCGCGCGTCGATCACTGGTACACCGAGCCGCTTCGGCGCGAGGTGGAGGCGTTGCGCGAGCCAGATCAGCCACGTGAGCGTGAGCAGCACCCGATGCCGCGCGAGCACGACCCGGAACGCGATCCACTCGCCCGCGCGGCGGAGCGCCGAGCGATCGCGCGGTGGCGTCGTCGCGTCGAGCGTGTGCAGCGCGGCGCGCGTGTCCTCCATGAGGTGTCCGAACGGCACCGACGACGGGCAGGCGGCTTCGCAGCCGCGGCACTGCACGCACTCGTCGATGACGCGGCGGAACGTGTCGTCGATCGGCGCCCCGTGGAGGTCGACCGCACGCATCGCGGCGATGCGCCCGCGCGGCGACGCGGCTTCGAGCCCGGTGACGCGATACGTCGGGCAGTGCGGGAGGCACAGCCCGCAGGCGACGCACGCGACGAGCTCGTCCTCGTCGAGGTGTAGCGGCCCGCTCACGTCGCCCGTTCCTGGCGCCTGCCGCGCCGGGCCGCTCGGACCCCGCTCGCGGTCCCATCGCATGCCGTCCCGCCGGGCGCGCTCGTCCGCTCGCTCACAGCGGGAGCCGGCCGGGCGAGAGCTTGCCGGTCGGGTCGAAGGCGCGCTTGAGCCGGCGCGCGACGTCGAGGTCGGGCAGCTCACGGCCGAAGCCGTCGAAGCCCGCGCCGCCTCCGGCCTCACGCAACAGCCAGCCGCCGGCCGCGTGGGCCGCCGCGCGCGCGGCGGTGAGGGCCTCGACGGTGTCGGTCGCGACGTGCACGGTGCCGACGCCGCCTTCGGCGAGCCACCGGCAGCGTGCGATCGTGGCGAGCGCGCGACCGAGGTCGACGATCGCATTCGGCCGCACGGAGATGCGGCCGCGATGCACGCCGTCGGGAAGATCGGGCGGGCCCTCGGAGGCGCGCCCGTCGATCGCGCCGAGCTGTGCCTGCACGTCGTGCAGGTCGCCTTCGAGCAGCGCGTGCGTGTGCGAGCCGTCCCAGAGCAGCATCGACGGCGCGTGCACGCGGGCCCGCACCGAGTCGGGCGGCTCGTCCGTCGTCGTCCACGCCGACGCGGCCGGGCGGGGCCGGCACCGAAGCGTCGCCTGCACGATCACGGCGAGCGTGCCGAGCGAGCCGACGAGGAGTCGGGGCAGGTCGAAGCCCGTGACGTTCTTCACGACCGGTGCACCGCCGCGCACGCGCCGGCCATCGGCGGTGATCAGCCGTACTTCGAGGACCGCGTCCCGCAGGGGTCCGTAGCGCAGGCGGCGCGGGCCGGAGAGCCCCGAGGCCAGCACGCCGCCGACGGTCGCCGCCGAGTCACGCGGGTCGAGGGCGCACATCTGTCCGGCCGGCGCGAGCACGTGCTCGAGCTCGGCGATCGCGGTGCCCGCGTGCACGGTGATCATCAGCTCGGCGGGGTCGTACGCCACCACGCCCGCCGGCGCTCGCACTTCCAGCCCCGACGGCACCGGTCCGCCGACTTCGCGATGCGTTCCCGCGCCGACCGCCACCACCGCGTCGGCCGCGGCGATCGAAGCCGCGAGATCGTCGACCATCGCGACCGCGCTCATGCGGCTCCGACCTTCGGCGCTCGATCCCGACGGCGTCGCGTTGTCGCGCGGCAGACCGCGCCCGCGGTCTGCGCCGGGCCGCTCACACCCATGCGCCTTCGGGGATCTTGCCGATCTCGCCGCAGCGGCTGCCGCGCGGCAACACCTTGCCCGGGTTCGCCGCGCCGTCCGGGTCGAACGCGTCGCGCATCCATTCCTGCGCGCAGAGGTCGTCGGGAGTGAACATGAGCGGCATGAGGTCGCGCTTCTCGAGGCCCACGCCGTGCTCGCCGGACAGCACGCCGCCCGCGTCGATGCACGTCTCGAGGATCTCGGTACCGGCCGCGTGCACGCGCTCCCACACGCCGGGTTGGCGACGGTCGAACGCGATGAGCGGATGGAGGTTGCCGTCGCCCGCGTGGAAGACGTTCATCATCGTCAGCTCACGCTCGCCGGCGATCTCGTAGACGCGCCGCAACACGTCGACGAGCCGAGTGCGCGGGACGACCGCGTCGTGCAGGTAGTAGTCGGGTGCGATGCGCGCGATCGCGCCGAACGCCGACTTGCGGCCCTTCCACAACAACGCGCGCTCTGCCTCGTCCTTCGCCACGCGCACCGTGCGCGCACCGTGCTCCGCGCCGATGCGGCGAATCGCGTCGGCCTGCGCGGCGACGCCGTGCGGTAGCCCGTCGAGCTCGACGAGCAGCACGGCTTCCGCGTCGCGCGGGTAGCCCGCGCCCACGAAGTCCTCGACCGCGCGCGTGATCTGGCCGTCCATCATCTCGAGCGCGGCAGGAACGATGCCGCGCGCGATCGTGCCGGTGACCGTGGCCGCGGCGGCGTCGATCGACGTGAAGTCGAGCAGCAACGTCGCGATCGTCGGTGGGTTCGGCGTCAGCCGCACCGCGATGCGCGTCGCGATGCCCATGGTGCCTTCCGACCCGACGAAGCAGCCGCGGAGGTCGAAGCCGGGCTGGTCGGGCTCCAGGCCGCCGAGCATCGTGACCCGTCCGTCGGGCAGCACCGTCTCCACCGCGAGCACGTGGCTCGCGGTGACGCCGTACGCGAGGCAGTGCGGGCCGCCGGCGTTCGTCGCGACGTTGCCGCCGATCGTGCAGGCCTGCTGGGACGACGGGTCCGGTGCGTAATGGAGGCCGAGATGCGCGACCGCTCGGGAGAGGTCGAGGTTGAGGACGCCGGGCTCGACCCACGCGACGCGCTCGTGCGCGTCGACCTCGAGCACGCGGTTCAGCCGGGTCGTGACGATGACGAGCGGATCGTCGACCGGAGTCGCGCCACCCGCGAGCCCGGTGCCGCTCCCGCGCGCGACGAAGGGCCGCCCGTGCTTGCGTGCGATCCGCACCGCCGCCGCGACCTCGTGCGCGGCGCGTGGGAAGCACACGGCGACCGCACTGCCCTCGGCGACCCCGGCGTCGCGGGCGTACAACGTGAGCTCGAGCGGCTCGATGCTGGCCCGGTCGGGTCCGAGCCCGGCGTGGAGATCGTCGAGAAGCGCGTGCGAAGAGTCGATGAAGTCGAGCCTACCGAGGCATCACTGCGGCGCCGCACCGCACTAACTTCGGTCTGTTGGCTCGCAAACGGCAAAGGACGCCCTTCTTGACTCCACCGAATCGCGAGTGGGTGACGATCCCGGCCCGCGGCAAGGAACGCAAGCGTTGGCAGTGCGACATCACGTTCCTCACGTCGTCGTGGGAGTGCATCTTCGGTCGGGGCTGCCAAGGTGTGCTCACCGAGCCCGCGCCCGAGCTGGTGCAGGGCTGCTGCTCCTACGGCGCCCACGCGGCCGACAAGAAGGACCGTGATCACGTCGAGCGCATGGCCCGCCGGCTGGGTGCCGACGAGTGGCAATACCGCAAGAAGGGGCGCGAGCGGAGCGTCTGGTCGAAGGTCGGCAAGCAGGAGTGGCGCACGCGTCTCGTCGACCACGCGTGCGTGTTCCTCAACCGTCCCGACTTCCCCGCCGGCGCGGGTTGCGCGCTGCACCTGCACGCGCTGAACCGCGGCATCCACTTCGTGAAGACGAAGCCGACCGTCTGTTGGCAGCTCCCGCTCCATGCGGAGGAAGAGGAGCAGGAGGACGGCAGCACCACCGTCGTCCTGAGCGAGTTCGCGCGCGACGGCTGGGGCGAGGGCGGCGAAGAGTTCGCGTGGTGGTGCACCGAGGCGCCCGAGGCGTTCACCGGCACGCAGCGGGTCTACCAGTCGATGGAGGCCGAGCTGCGCGAGATGATGGGCGACGAGGTGTACGAGGAGCTGCGCACGTACCTCGACGCACGCGTCGCGATGACGCTGCCCCCGATCCGGCATCCGGCCGAGGTACCGATCTCGCTCGGGCGGACACGGAAGCGCTGACGCATGGCGGCGACCGGCGACCAGGACACGACGACCCTTCGCGACCTGGTCTCCGATCTGCAGCACGAGCAGTGGGATCTCCAGGCCGCGTGCGCGACGCTCACCGCCGACGAGTGGCTCACGCCCACCGCGGCGCGCGGCTGGGACGTGCGCGACTCGATCTCGCATCTCGCCGACACGGACGAGATCGCGATCGACACGATGGACGACGGTCCGCGCTCGTTGAACAAGTTCGTGACCGTGCTCGCGTCCGGCAAGGACATCACGCTGTGGGGCGTGCTGCGGGGCCGGCGCCGCACGGGTGAGGAAGTCCTCTCGTGGTGGGAGCGCACGTCGACCCGTGAGTGCGAGCGCCTGAACGAGCTCGACTCCGCGCAGCGGGTGCCGTGGGGTCTCGGCATGGGACGGCCGGCGTTCATCACCGCGCGGCTGATGGAGACCTGGGCGCACGGACTCGACGTGCGGACCGCAGTCGGCGCGCCGATGGTCGACACCGATCGTCTGCGTCACATCGCGTTCCTCGCGACGCGCGCGCTCCCCTATGCGTTCTCGTACTCGGGACGACCGTTCCCGGCCACGCCCCTGCGGGTCGAGCTCGACCTTCCGAGCGGTGGCCGGTGGACGCACGGTCCCGAGGACGCGCCCGACCGCATCACGGGGCCCGCGAGCGAGTACTGCCGCGTGTTCGTTCAGCGCCTGCTCCTGTCCGACGCGCCGAACCTCACTGCAACCGGCGCCGGTGCGCGCGAAGCCCTGCTCGTCGCGCGCGCGTTCCTGTGATCTGAGCCCGGAGGTCGCCGTGCCGTTGTTCGCGTTCGAAGGACTCGCGCCGCGCGTCGACGAGACCGCGTTCGTCGCGCCGACCGCGACGCTCGTGGGCGACGTGATCGTCGAAGCCGGCGCGTCGATCTGGTACGGCGCAGTGCTGCGCGCCGACTACGCGCCGGTGATCGTGCGCGCCGGCGCCAACGTGCAGGACGGCGCGGTGCTGCACGGCCCGCCGGGGCTGACGACCGACGTCGGCCGTGGAGCGACCGTCGCGCACAACTGTGTCGTGCACGGCGCGGTGCTCGGCGAGGAGTGCCTCATCGCGAACGGTTCGATCGTGCTCGACGCGGCGCGCATCGGCGCGCGCTCGCTCGTCGCCGCGGGATCGGTCGTCGCCGCGAACACCGAGATCCCCCCGGGTGTGCTCGCCGCGGGTTCACCCGCGGTCGTGAAGCGTCCGATCGACGGTTCGCCCGCGCAGTTCTGGGTCGACGCGAACCCGTCGGCCTACGCCGAGCTCGCCCAGCGCCACCTCGACGGCCTGACCCGCATCGACTGAGCGTTCCGTCGGTCCAGTGGTACTGCGTTGCCGGCATATAGCCGGGCAACGCAGTACCACTGATCCCGGGTCGAGCCGTTCAGCGGACGGCCGCGCCGCCGTCGACGACCACGACCTCGCCCGTCATCCACGACGACGCGTCCGAGACCAGGAAGAGCGCGGCCGACGCGATGTCGTCGGGCACGCCGAGGCGCCCGAGCGGGTGCAGACGCGCCATCGCGTCCTCGTTCGGCTCCCACAACGCGCGCGCCATATCGGTCTTCACGAGCGCGGGTGCGACCGCGTTCACGCGCACGCCCGGTGCGAGCTCGAGCGCGAGCTGGCGGGTGAGGTGCGCGAGCCCGGCCTTCGAGACGTTGTACGCGCCGATCGAAGGTCCCGGCCGGATCCCGCCGACCGACACGACGTTGAGGATCACGCCACCGTGCTCGCGCATCCACGCGGTCCACGCGGCCTGCGCGAATCGCAGCGGACCGCCGAGGTTCGTCGACCACACCTTCTCGACCGCGCGCATGTCGGCCTCGATGAGCGGGCCGAACTGCGGGTTGGTCGCGGCGTTGTTCACGAGGATGTCGAGCCCGCCGAGCGCGCCGACGCAGTGCTGCACCGCGTGCTCGATCACCTCGGGGTCGCCCGCGGAGCCCGCAGCCGTCGTCACGCGCGCGCCGAGGGCCTCGAGTGCCGTCGCCGTCTCCGCGAGCTCGTCGGGCTTGCGCGCGTTGACGCACACGGCCGCGCCCGCGGTCGCGAGTGCCTCCGCGATCGCCCGGCCGATGCCCTTCGTCGCGCCGGTGACGAGCGCGACCTTCCCGTCGACACGCAGCGCGGTTCCCGGATCGATCACGGGCGGGAGGTTAGGTCTCGCGGGAACGGACGGGTCGCCGCGCAGCGGCGAGCGCAGCGAGTGCGACCGACACCTACCTACAGGTACAGACCGGTTCCGCTCTCGGACCGCGGCGAGGCGACCGCATGGACGTCGCGCTCGCGCAGGATCACGTACTCCTCGGCCCGAATCTCGACCTCGAAGCCCGCGTCGGGCGAGAACAACACCCGGTCGGCGGGCTCGATGTTGCGCACGGTCGGTCCGACCGCGACGACCTCGGCCCACACGAGCCGCCGGTCGACGGCCGCGGTCGCCGGGATCACGATCCCCGCGCGCGACTTGCGCTCCCCCGCTTCCTTGCCCTGGGTCACGAGGAGCCGGTCGGCGGTCATGCGTACGGATTGCTTGACGTCGGGGTCGTCGTCACCGGCCATGAGGGCCGAGGTTATGCCGCCCGCCGACGCGGCCTCCGGTCCGAGGAACCGAGGGTTCTGCTCGGTAGGCTCGCCGAGCGACGCGCCAGCCATACGTTGGGGAGTGCTTGCAATGCCGATGATCCGTGCCGTTCTCGCCCTGCTCTGCGTCGGCTCCTTCGCGGTGGTCGCGAGTGCGTGTGGTGGCGGGAGCAAGGGCGGGAGCAACTCGGTGACCGTCACCGCGCCGTCGGGTGGCGGCACGCCGTCGGTCACGATCGAGGCGCACGACATCTTCCTCAAGCCGAACCGCGTGAAGGCGCCCGCGGGCAAGTTGAAGATCGACTACGTCGAAGACGGCTCGCAGCAGCACACGCTCGTCATCCAGGGCGTGAAGGGTTTCAAGCTCACGGTGTCGGGAAGCCAGAAGGACGACAGCGCCACCGTCGACCTGCAGCCCGGCGAGTACACCTACTACTGCACGATCCCCGGCCACCGCGCTCAGGGCATGCAGGGCACCCTCACCATCTCCTCGTAGCTGATTTTCCTCTCACGTGGGATGGAGCGCTTCGTCGCCGGCGAACGCCCTGAGTTACATTCGATCGGCTCGCCCGCAATCCGTCTGGAGCCGTTGCCCGTGCTACAGCCCGCCTCCGAACGAGTGTCCACGCTCGACTGGCGGGCATCGCTGGGTGCGTACGTCCGGCTGACCAAGCCGCGGGTCATCGAGCTGCTGCTGGTCACGTCGGTGCCGCCGATGCTGCTCGCGGCGCACGGCATGCCGGCCGCGCGTCTGCTCGTCGCGGTGCTCGTCGGTGGCGCGCTCGCGGCCGGCGGCGCGAACACGATCAACTGCTGGGTCGAGCGCGACCGCGATCAGCTCATGCACCGCACCGAGCGCCGGCCGCTGCCCTCGGGTGAAGTCGTACCGGCGCGCGCGCTCGTGTTCGGCATCGCGCTGAACGTGATCGCGTTCGTGTACCTCGCGCTCGCGGCGAACCTGCTCGCGGCGTGCCTCACGATCAGCGCAACGCTGTTCTACGTGTTCGTGTACACGATCTGGTTGAAGCCCCGCACCGCGCAGAACATCGTCATCGGCGGCGCGGCGGGCGCGGTTCCCGTGCTCGTCGGTTGGGCCGCGGTGCGCGGCGACGTGGCCGCGCCCGCGTGGATCTTGTTCGCGGTCGTGTTCTTCTGGACGCCTGCGCACTTCTGGGCACTCGCGTTCAAGTACCGGGACGACTACGCGCGCGCCGGCATCCCGATGCTGCCCGTGCTGAAGAGCCCGCGCGAGACGAGCCTGCAGATCACCGCGTACGCGGTGGTGACCGCCGCGGTCACGCTCACGCTCGGGCTCGTGGTGTCGGTGAGCATCGCGTACGTCGTTGCCGCGGCCGCGCTCGGCGTGCTGTTCGTCGGCCAGGCGGTGCGCCTCACGAAGAACCTGTCGCCGAACGCGGCGATCAAGTTCTTCGGGTTCTCGAACATCTATCTCCTGCTGGTCTTCGCCGCCGTTGCCGCCGACGCCTTCATCAACCGGCACTGACGGCCGCCGCCGCCGACTCCGGGTCGCCGCGCTCGGCGTCGTCATCATCGTCGTGGTCGGCGTGCTGCTCGCGGTGTCGCTGCACTCGCGTTCCAAATCGGATGCGGTGCCGCCCGACGTGTCGGTGAAGGGCATCGCCGCCGTCCACTCGCTCGCGCCGCGGTTCACCGCGACCGACCTCGACGGCAAGTCGGTCTCGCTCGCGTCGTACCGCGGGCGTCCGGTGCTCGTGTCGTTCGGCGCCTCGTGGTGCCATCCCTGCAACCAGGAGTACCCGTTGCTCGTGGAGGCCGCCGCGCAGCACCACGACCTCGCGGTGCTGTCGGTGATGCACGACGACCTGCCGTCGGACGCGAGGCAATTCGTCGCCAAGTACCACGCCGATTGGCCGGCCATCAACGACGAGTCGAACGCGATCTCGAAGGCCTACGGGGTGAACGGCATCCCGCAGACCTTCTTCATCACGAAGGACGGCACGATCCAGGCGCGGGTCTACGGGATCACGAGCCACAAGGCCCTCGACGGGCCCCTGAACACGTTGCTCGCGGCGGCCTGATCGCACGGTGGGCGACACCCGCCGGGCGCGTCGGCGATGATTCCGGGGTGAACGACTCCCCCGAGCTGCGCACCGAGCGGCTGCTGCTGCGCCGCTGGCGGGCCGAGGACCGGGCGCCGTTCGCCGACCTGAACGCCGATCCGCGCGTCATGGAGTTCTTCCCCAAGGCGCTCAGCCGCGCCGAGAGCGACGCGATGGTCGAGCGCATCGAGGCCCGCTTCGACGAGCTCGGCTACGGACTCTGGGCGGTCGAGGTGCCGGGCGTCGCGCCGTTCGTGGGATTCGTCGGCCTCGCGCTGCAAGGGCCGGAGTACCCGTTCGGGCCTGCGGTCGAGGTGGGCTGGCGGCTCGCGCACGCGTCCTGGGGGCTCGGCTACGCGACCGAGGGCGCGCACGCGGTGCTTCGTTGCGGCACCGACACGTTCGGCATCACCGAGTTCGTGTCGATGACGGCGAAGCTCAACCTGCGCTCACAGCGCGTGATGCGCCGGCTCGGCATGATCCATCACGCGCGGGACGACTTCGAGCATCCGAACCTGCCGATCGGGCATGCGCTCCGCCCGCACGTGCTGTTCCGCATCGCGATGCACACGACGCGGGTCGAGACGCCCCGCGCGACCGTGACGACGAGCGGCTCCGATCCCGCGGTGATCACCGCGGTCGGCGAGTTCGACTTCGATTCGTCGGAACGCCTGCGCGCCGCGCTCATGACGGTCGCGCAGGATTCCGCCGGCGACGTCGTCGTCGACTTCAGCGGCACCGACTTCCTCGACTCGATCGCGATCGGTGTGCTGCTGCAGGCGTGGCAACGGCTCCGGACGACCGAGCGCGAGCTCGTGATCCGCGGGCCGAACTCGCGCATCCGCCGCATCCTCGAGATCGCCGGCATCGAAGAAGTCGTGCGGATCGAGGCCTAACTCTTGGGTCGGGCTCGCAAGCTTCGCCCAGCCCGACGCCTCAGCCGCCGAGTTCGGCCGCGCCGCTCGCTCCGCTCGCGCGCTCAGGTGGGAACGCGCGCGTTCAGACGTCGAGCTCGACCCACACTGCTTTGCCGTCGCGGTTGAGCTCGACGCCCCACCGCGACGTGAGCTGCTCGACGATGAACAGGCCGCGCCCGGTCGCGGCGTCGGGTGCCGCGGTCCGCACGACCGGCCGCACCGCGGAGTGGTCCTCGACGCGCAGCCGCACCGTGTGGTTCGCGCACTCGACCGATAGCCGCACGTCGGAGCGCGCGTGCATCACCGAGTTCGTGACGAGCTCCGTCGCGACGAGCTCGACGTCGTCGATCGCGGGATCGGGGACGCCGAGCGGCGCGAGGATCTCGCGCACGAACCGGCGCGCCCGGCGCGGGCTCGACGAGAGCGCGGGTAGATCGATCTCGCGGCGCGTCGCCGACGCGGCGATCGTGCCCGGGCACTGGAGCACCATGATCGCGGTGTCGTCGCGGCGGGCGACGCGGGCGTGGCGCGCCTCCAGCGCTTGGTACAGCGCGTTCACGGTCGCGTCCGACGACTCGCGCATCGCGTCGGCGACGACCGCGAGCAGGCCGGCGTCGTCGAGCGCCGAGGGGCCGGCGACGTCGGTGACGCCGTCGGTGTAGAGCAGCAGCGTGTCGCCGGGGCCCAGCGGCACCTCGGTCTCGTGGAACTGCGGCTCGTCGAGCAAGCCGAGCACGCTGCCGGGCCGGCCGACGAGTCGGGGCGCGCCGCCCGCGGGCACGAGCACCGGCCGCGGGTGGCCACCGAGCACGAACCGGAACTTCCAGCCGTCGCTGCGTTCGAGCTGGCCGTACACGGCGGTGCAGTACTGCCCGCCGAACTGGTCGGATTGATCCTTCACCGCGTCGTCGAGCCACTGCAGTACCTCGCGCGGGCCGACGGCGTGGCGCGCCGCGGCGCGAGCCGTCTGGCGCGCGACACCGGTGAGCGCGGCCGCGCTGATGCCCTTGCCCGAGACGTCGCCGACGAGCACGCCCCAACAGTCGGGCGCGACGGTGACGACGTCGTAGAAGTCGCCGCCGACGAGCGCGGTGTCGTTCGCGGTCCAGTACCGCATCGCGATCTCCATGCCGGGGACGTCCGGCAGGTGCGGCGGCAGCAGGCTCTGCTGCAATGTGCCCGCGATCGAGCGCTCGCGCTCGTACAACCGTGCGTTCTCGAGCGCGATCGCGATGCGCGCCGCGACCGCCTCCGCGAGTTGCACGTCGGCGGGCGCGTAGCGACGGTCCGACTCGGCCTGCACGAGCGCGAGGGCGCCCAGGATTCCGCGCCGACCGCGCAACGGCACCACGATCATCGACCGCACGCGCATGCGCCGCAGCATCTTGCGGGCCTCGCGGTCGGGCGTCGCGAAGTCGATGAGCTCGTCGTTGATCTCGGGGTAGTACTGCGTGGTTCCCGTGCGGACCGCGGCGGGGATGCCGGTCATCGAATCGGGGTTGTACGGGAACCGATCCTGGAGCTCGCGCGCCCATGCGAGCTGCTCCGGATCGCTGTGCGCGATCTCGACGCGCGGCACCACCGCCTGCTCGTCGATGAACACCGCGAGCTGGCACCAGTCACCGAGCCGTGGCACCGCGGCTTGGGCCACACGCCGCACGATGTCGGGGATCTCGAGCGACCGGGTGAGCACCGCGTTCATGCGCTCGAGGAACTCCGCGCGCTCGCGCGCCGACCGTTCGAGCTCGAACACCCGTGCCCGTTCGATCGCGCGCGCGACGCGATCGGCCGCGAGTCGGAGCAGGTCGAGGTCCTCTTCGGTGAACCGGCGCGAGCCCTTGCTCCCGACGTCGAGCACGCCGAGCAGCGTCTCCGCTTGGAGCGGGACGCCCGCCGCGCTGCTGACGCCCTCCCCCAGCGTCTCCCCGATGACGTCGATCTCGGTCAGGTCGTCGACGACGATCGCGTCGCCGAGCTCGGCGACCCGACCCGCGAACCCGCGTCCGACCGGCACGCGCAGCGGGGGCACCGTCGCATCGAAGTGGGTGCCGACGCGCTCGACGAGCTCGCGGCCCGTGTCGTCGAGCAACAGCACACGCACCGCATCGCACTGGAGCATTGATCCGATGCGGCCGGGGATCTCGGCGAGGAGCTCGTCGAGCGGGAGCCGCGCGAGCGCGAGATCGCTGATCTCCTGCAGTCGAGCCAGCCGGGCGGCGAGGGCCTGCTCGGCCTCGAGCGCCTGCGCGCGCCGCAGCGCCTGCGCGCAGAGGCCGGCCACGATCTCGAGGTATTGCTGCTCCGACGGGGCGAACTCACGGGGCTCGCCGAAGATGAGTGCGAGCGAGCCGATCGGCCGGCCGTCGACCAACAGGGGCAGCGTCGCGAGCGACTGGAAGCCGCCGGCCTGCTGGAGCGCGGCGAGCTGCGGATAGCGCCGACGGAACTCCTCCGGTTCCCCGATGAAGATCGCCTGCTGCGTCCGGATGACGTCGCGGCTGAGCACCGCCTCGTCGAGCGGCACGAAGGGGAACGTCGTCTCGTCACCGGTGCTCGCGACGAACATGAGCCGCTCGCCCGAGGCGTCGAGCTGCGACACGCCACCCGACATCGCGTGCATGGTCGGAACCAGCTGCCCGATGACGACCCGCCCGACCTCGCCGCGCGTCGCCGCGCGCGCGAGTCCCGCGCTGATCCGCTGCAGCCGCTCGGCGCGCGCTCGGGCCTCTTCCGATTCACGCCTCGCCGCGCGCTCGGCCTCGAGCAGCGCCTCGCGCTCGGCCTGCGCGTGCTTGCGCGCGTCGACGTCGAGGGTCACGCCCGCGGCACCGATGAGCTCGCCGGAGTCGTCGACGATGATCTCGCCGACGGCCTCGAGCCAGTGCACCGATCCGTCGGGCCAGACGCAGCGATGGTCGAAGCGGAACGCGCGGTGGTCCTCGACCGCGTGCAGGATCTCGTCCGCGACCCACTCGCGCTCTTCGGGGTGCAGCCGCGCCTCCCAGTCCTCGAGCGTTCCGACGAACGGCTCGGCCGGCATGCCGAAGAGCTCCGAGGTGTGCACGTCCCACTCGAGCCGCCCCGTCTCGACCCGCCACGACCAGCTGCCCATGCGGGCCGCGCGCATCGCGAGGGCGAACCGCTGGTTCAGCTCGGGCTGCTGCTGCACGGTCATATCTTGGTCGCCCCTGCCGTGCTCAGGCTCCATGACGAGAATCGGCAGCGACCGAGGCGGGCTGCCCGCTCGGGCTCGCGGCCCGCCGCGCACCCACCAAGGGGCTCGCACGACGGCGGGCCCGGCATCAGCCGCCGGCGTCGAGGGTGAAGTAGTCGTCGAGACCGGTGATCTCGAGCAGCCGCCGGACCGGCTCGCTCGCGTGGGCGAGCGCGAGGTTGCCGCCTTCGCTGAAGAGCCGGTGCGCATCGATCAGCACGCGGAGACCCGACGAGTCGAGAAAGCTCGTGTCGGTCAGATCGATCACGAGGTCGCGGGCGCCGTCGGCGTGCACCGAGTGGCACACCACGGCGAGGTCGGGAGCGGTCGCCGCGTCGAGCTCGCCCCGCACGCTCACCGTGACCGCGGCACCTCGACGCTCCACTTCCAGGAGCAGGTCGCGGTCCCCCGAGAGCTCGTCGTCCAACACTTCACCTGGAGTGGTCATGCGTCGGCGAGCGGAGTACCCGCGCCGTTGCGGCACGAAACGTGTCTCGTTGCGAGCGGCGGGGGGTAGGTTCGGAGCCCGCGCCGCGTGTTCGTGCCGGCCCGCGCGGACCAGCCCACCCGGCAGCACGGCGAGGAGTACCCATGGCAGACGAGTCCGCACCAAGCGGCACGCGCGTGGCCGACGTCGTGCGGCTCTCGTTCCCGGGCTCGCTCGAGTACGTCCGCGTGGCCCGCATGACCGCCTCGGCGGTCGCGGCGCGTCTCGGCTTCGATGTCGAGGAGATCGAGGACGTGCGCGTCGCCGTCGACGAGCTCGCGAGTGTGGTGATCGAAGCCGGCGACGGCGGCGAGCTCAGCATCTCCTTCTCCGACCTCGGCGGGCGCTTCGTCATCGAAGGTCGCGCGCCGGTCGTCGCCGCACCGCAGTTCGACGAGCTGACGCAGCAGATCCTGAGCGTCGTCGTCGACGAGTTCGACCTGAGCACGATGGACGGTTTTGCCGAGTTCCGAGCGGCCAAGCGGCCGGCGCCGACGGAATGAGCTCGGAACGGCCCTCGCGCGAAGAGCTGCGGACCAAGTTCGAGGAGTTCAGCCGAACCCGGGACCGCAGGACGCGCAATCAGCTCATCGAGGCGCACCGTGCGCTCGCGACGCACCTCGCGCGTCGGTACGCGAACCGTGGCGAGCCGCTCGACGATCTCGTGCAGGTCGCGTTCGTCGGCATGTTGAAGGCCGTCGAGCGCTTCGACCCCGACCGCGGTCTCGAGTTCTCGACGTTCGCGACCGCGACGATCGAAGGCGAGCTCAAGCGTCACTTCCGGGACAAGACGTGGTCGGTTCGCGTGCCCCGGCGCTCGCAGGAGCTGCATCTGCGGCTCGGGCCGACGATCGCGGAGCTCACGCAACGACTCGGTCGCGCGCCGCGCATCCCGGAGATCGCCGAGGAGCTCGGCATCCGCGTCGACGACGTGCTCGAGGCGATGGAGGTCGGCGGCGCGTACCGTTCCGCGTCGCTCGACGCCGCGTCGGGCGAGGGGCGCGAGTCGGTCGGGCTCGCGGAACGGCTCGGCACGCTCGATGCGAACTTCGACCTCGTCGAGCACCGTGCGCTCATCGAGCGCGCGCTCGCGACCCTCCCGGAGCGCGAGCAGGTCATCCTGCGGCTGCGGTTCTTCGAGGACCTCACGCAGACCGAGATCGCCGACCAGGTCGGTGTGAGCCAGATGCACGTCTCGCGTCTGCTCGCTCGCAGCCTCGCCAACCTCCGCCAGCAGCTGCAGACCGCCGAGCGCTGAGCGCCGACGAACCCCGCTCCCCGGGTGGTGGCTACCATCACGCCGTCCGAATACGCGAGATGGCGGTGTGACCGCGGAGGAGCCTTGGTGGCGGACGACTCGGCAGAACGGGCCGACCTCGTGCTCACGACCGATCGCGACGGCGGCGCCGCCGTCGTCGGCGTCATCGGCGAGCTCGACGCCTATTCGGCGCCCGCGTTGGAGGAGCTCACCGGCGGTCTGCGGGCCGACGGGTGCACGGATCTGACGTTGGACCTCTCGCAGACCACGTTCGTCGACTCCTCCGGCCTGCGGATCCTGCTCGCGCTGCACAACGACTTGGCCGCCGGCTCCGGGCGTCTGGTCCTCCAGAACCCGAGCGACCCCGTTGCCCGCCTCCTGACGATCACGGGTCTGAGCGACCATTTCCAAAAAGCGTGAATCAGAAGGATTAGCCATCGCGCGACGGTGGTACGACGGCCCGGTGACGGTGCCGGAAATTCCGGGAAAATCTTGTTTGGTCTCGCGCGCCTCGGGGAAGCACCGTTCTCGCAGACGGTCCGAGGACACCCCGCCCCCTCAGGACCAAAAAGCCGGCGGGACTCCAGTTGCAGGCCCCCCACCCAGCCCCGGGGGTTCCGCCGGCTTCTTCTCACAGAGGGCCGCCCACGAGGCGGCCCTCTGTCGCGTTCGCCGACGGTCGCCGTCGCGCCAGAAATGTTCGAATCGGTGCATGGCCGTCGCGGGCCGCGGGTAATACGCCCGCACCAGCGGGACCGCCCTGGTGGCGGACAAGGGGGATCACATGCGTCGGCATTCGTTTGGACGCGCGCTCCGATTCGTGAGTGTGGGCGCGCTCAGCTCTCTGATCGCGGTGACCGCGGTCGCCGCACCGGTCGCGGCGGCGGCGAAACCGGTCCGGATGGGCCACAACGCGAACGCGTTCGGCACCAGTGCCAAGGTCAGCTCGGTGTTCACGTCCAGCCCGAGCGGCCTCGCCGCCCTCGGCTGCACGAACACCAGCGGGCTGCAGAACAGCAACACGGTGGTGGGTGGCGGCTTCCTCACCGCCGGCTTCGTCGGCGCGGTGAACGACACGGTGTCCACGAAGGGCAGCAGCACGAGCGCGGAGTCGCAGATCGCCACGGTGAGCCTGTTCTCCGATGAGCTCCACTCCGACACCGTCACCGTCACCGCCTCGGTGTCGCACGACGATTCGGGCTTCACCTTCACCGGTGACACGCAGGCCGAGAACCTGGTGATCAACGGCAGCCCGATGACGGTGCCGGCACCGAACACGGTCATCCCGATCCCGGGCCTCGGCAACCTCACGGTCAACGAGCAGATCACCTCGCACACCAAGACGACCGCCACGATCATCGAGAACGCCTTCCACCTCGAGGTGCTCGCGACGAACGCGTTCAACTTCCCGGTCGGTGCGAACATCGTCGTCGGGCACGCGCAGGCGTCGCTCACGACGGTGCCGAGCCGGTACGTCGACGGCCAGGCCTACGGCTCGCAGGTGCAGGGCACCGGCATCAACGCCGGGCGCAGCGCGCTGGTCTTCCTGCCGTGCGACGGCACCAACGGCAGGACCAAGACGCACTCACTGCAGACGACGACGGTCCCGAACGTGATCAGCATCGGGACGCAGAAGTCGACCGTGACCGGAGTCGGCTCGAAGGGATTCGCGACGTCGACGTCGACGGAGTCGGTGCAGAACATCACACTCATCAACCTGATCAGCATCGACAGCGTGAAGGCGGTCGCCAGCGCGCAGAGCATCGGCAAGACCCGCACCTTCAATGACACGGGTTCGAGCTCGGCGGGCATCTCGGTGCTCGGTATCCCGACGATCCCCGACAACGTGAAGCCGAACACGACGTATCCGATCCAGGGTGTCGGCACGCTGTACCTGCACCGGATCATCCAGACGGATCACAAGATCGAGGTCCGGATGGTGGAGCTCGTCGTGACGGTGGACACGGGGACGCTCCCGGTGGGCACCGACATCCGCATCGGCGTCGCCGAGGCATCGATTCACTCCACCTGATCGGGCGGGTTGACCGCGAAGCCCTTCGGGTGGCGCGATCGACCGTCCGGCAACGCAAGCACGAGAACGGGCGGGTCGCTGTGCGGCCCGCCCGACTCGTTGCCTGAGGCGTCGTGGAGGGCGAAGCTCGCGAGCCCGACCCGGAAGCGCAGGGTCGCTGTGCGGCCCGCCCGACTTGTTGCCTGAGGCGTCGTGGAGGGCGAAGCTCGCGAGCCCGACCCGGAAGCGCAGGTCGCTGTGCGGCCCGCCCGACTCGTTGCCTGAGGGGTTCGCTCACTCCTCCCAGCGGAAGCAGCGCACGGCGGCGAGCGGCGCCGCGATCGCCCACACGAGGAGGACGACGAAGCTCCCGACCGGGAACGCGTGACCGGACGCGAGGACGCCCCGCACGCACTCCGACAACGCCGCGGCAGGAAGCAGGCGCGCGACCGCCTCGAGCGGGCCGGGGAGCTTCGACAGCGGGTACGCCATACCGCCGAGGAACAGCAGCACGAGGAACATCCCGTTGGCGAACGCGAGGTTCGCCTCGGCGCGCAGCGTGCCCGCGAACAGCAGGCCGACGCCTGCGAACGCGACCGTGCCGACGAGCAGCAGCAGCAGCGCCGCGCCCACGCTCCCGGGTACGTGCCATCCGAGCGCGGCGCCGACCGCGATGATCGCGACCGCCTGCACCGCCTCGAGCAGCAGGATCGTGACCGTCTTCGCGACGAGCAGGCCGCTGCGGCTCAGCGGCGTGGAGCCCAAGCGCTTCAGCACGCCGTAGCGACGCTCGAAGCCGGTCGCGATCCCGAGGCTCACCATCGCGGCCGACATCACCGCGAGCGCGAGCACTCCGGGCACGAGGAAGTCGACCGGGTCCTTGTAGTCGGTCGCGATCGTGTCGACCTTCGCGAAGAACACGAGGATGCCGAGCGGGATCACGAGCGTGACGATGAGGCTCTCGCCCCGTCGCAACGTGAGCGCGAGCTCGGCGCGCGTCTGGGCGAGCACGGCGCGGGTGTTCACGTGCGCGCCTGCGAGGTGAGCGCGAGGAAGACTTCCTCGAGCGAGCGGCGTCCGGTGTGCAGCGACTGCAGCAGCACGTCGCGGTCGCGCAGGTGGCATGCGAGCTCGGCGACGAGCTTCGGCGTGCCGGGCACGCGCACGAGGTACTCGTGCCCTCCCGCCCCCGCCGCGTCGACGACGATCTCGTTGACCGCGACGCCGAGTGCGGTCGCGAGCGCGGTGACGTCGAGCTCGGTGTCGACCGTGAAGCGCAGCTCGCGATCGTCCTCGCCGGCCATGAGCTCGGCCGGTGAGCCGATCGCGGCGAGTCGGCCCGCGGCGATGATCGCGACGCGGTCACACAGCTGCTCGGCCTCGTCCATCGCGTGGGTGGTGAGCAGGATGGTCGTGCCGCGCCGGCGCAGGTCCCGCACGAGCTGCCACGTCGTCGCCCGTGCGTGGGGGTCCATTCCCGCGGTGGGCTCGTCGAGGAACAAGACCTCCGGCCGGCCGACGAGCGCGCACGCGAGCGAGAGCCGTTGGGCCTGGCCGCCTGAGAGCCGGCGTACGTAAGTGCGAACCGAGTCGCGCAACCCGACGAGGTCGAGCAGCTCGTCGGGGTCCGCAGGGTCGTCGTAGTACGCCGCGAACAGCTTCAGCAGCTCGAGCGGGCGCAGGCCCGGGTACAGGCCGCCTTCCTGGAGCATGACCCCGATGCGAGGCCGGAGCTTCGGGCCGTCCGCCACCGGGTCGAGACCGAGCACCGATACGGACCCGCCGTCGGGCGTGCGGTAGCCCTCGAGGATCTCGACGGTCGTGGTCTTGCCGGCACCGTTCGGACCGAGCAGCCCGAACACCTCGCCCCGCTCGACCGTGAAGTCGAGGCCCGCGAGCGCGACGGTCGCGCCATAGCGCTTCTCCAGCGCTGAGACCCGGATCGCTCCACCGACGCCGTCGCTCGACGCCTCCGGTCGCGCTCGGGGCGCCTGCGGATGCGATGTCGAGTCGTGTGGGATCGGCCCCTCGTCGCTCGATGCCTCCGGTCGCGCTCGGGGCGCCTGCGGATGCGATGTCGAGTCGTGTGGGATCGGCCCCTCGTCGCTCGATGACTCCGGTCGCGCTCGGGGCGCCTGCGGATGCCCCTCGTCGCTCAATGATCCCGCCACGCGACGTAGACGGCGAGCTCCTCGAGCAGCGCGGTCGCGGACGGCGTGAGCGGCGCCTCGGCCAGCGCCCGGCGGGCCCGGTCGACGAGGAGGTCGATGGTCATCTCGACCTCCTCGACTGCGCCGCAATCGACGAAGAGCTGCTGGAGCGCGCGGATCTCGAGCGGATCGAGGTCGCCGGCGCCGACCCGTCCGAGCAGCTGTTGACCGTCGGCGTCGGCCCGGCTCGATGCGATCGCGAGCAACGGCGTCGGCTTGCCTTCGCGCAGGTCGTCGCCGACCGGCTTGCCGGTGACGCGCTCTTCGCCGAACACGCCGAGCAGGTCGTCGCGCAGCTGGAACGCCTCGCCGAGCGGAAGACCGATCGCACTGAGCGCCGGTGCGAGCTCCGGCCCGCGCCCCGTGAGCGCGGCGCCGAGATGCAGGGGGCGCTCGACCGTGTACTTCGCGGACTTGTACGTCGCGATGCAGCGCGCGTCGTCGAGGTCGGTGCTGCGGAGCGCGGTGCCGACGAGGTCGAGCGACTGCCCGACGCACAGCTCGATGCGCAGCTCGTCGTAGACGTCGAGCGCAGCTGGGGGCGCGTTGCGCATGAGGAGATCGGCGTACGTGCACGCGAAGTCGCCGACCAGGATCGCGATGCCCTCGCCGAACCGTCGCGACTCGCCGCGCCAGTCGCCGGCGTCGTGCGCGCGGATGAACCGCTCGTGCACCGCGTCGAGACCGCGGCGCGTCGACGAGCCGTCCATGACGTCGTCGTGCACGAGCGCGAACGTGTGCAGCAACTCGAGCGCGGCGCCCGCATCGACGATGCGCGGGTCGTCGGGTGATCCGCCCGCGCCGACGAACGCGCAGTAGCAGAACGCGGGACGCAGGCGCTTGCCGCCCGCGAGCACGAGCTCGCGCAGCGCGACGAGCGGCGCTTCCAAGCGTTCGTCGACCGTGCTCCAGCGCGCGATCTCGGTGGCGAGCAGCGCGTCGACGCGCTCCTCGGCGCGCTCGGCGATGTCGGACAGGGCGGGTGGGAAGATCGCCCCGACCGTGCTCGAGCTCATCGGGCCAGGCTACGTCGCCATCCCCTCGCGGCTGTCATCGTTCGCGCCGGTACATTGCGGCCGTGCCGGACTTCTTGTCTCACGAGTGGCTCGAAGATTTCGACGGCGCGCTGCGCGCGGACTCGACGGTCGCAACCCGCTTCGCGGCCAACCCGATCGCCATCGCACAGGAGGTCGGGACCGTGCGCTACGTCGTCGTGCTCGATGAGAGCGGTGGGCGCCTCGAGCGGGGCGACACGTCGGCCGACGTGACGTTCGCCTGCGACCGTGAGACCGCGGCCGCGCTCGCGCGCGGCGAGCTCAACGCGCAGCGCGCGCTCACCTCGGGCCGGCTCAAACTGCGCGGCGACATCGACCGCCTCGGTGCCGCCGCGGACGCGCTCACCGCGCTCGGCGACGTGTTGGCGGAGCTGCGGACCGCGACGTCGTTCTGAGGCCTCCGATGATCGCGGCCCTCGAGCGCGTTCTCGGCGTGCCGAGGAGGGTGCCGCTCAGGGCGGCGTGAAAGCCCTCGCGCAGCGGACTCCGTTCACCCGTGACGCGGTTCAGTACCAGGCTGATGTCGGCGGGATGCGTGCGGTAGTCCGCGTCGGGATAGTTCGGTGCGAGGACGACGTAACCGTTTCGCGCGAATCCCGTCAGCGTCGGCGCGTGCAGCTCGGCGATGCTCTGGAAGCCGTGGCTGAACACGATCAACGGGAACGGCCGGCGGCCGACGGGTGCTACGACGAACACCGACAGGGTCGGGTGGTCGCGATGCATCGGCCGGTCGACGGTGAAGTGGCTCTCGACCGCATCGAACGAGTGTGTCGCGGTTGCGGGTCGTGCCGACGCCGGCGCGGTCGGGGCGGCAGTGCTCGCCCGAGACGCGGCGTGCGACGGGGCGCGGCAGCTCGCGACCGACGCGAGGATCAGCAGGAGGAGTGCCGAGGCCGAGCGCCGGGAACGGGTCATGAACGGCACACGTTCGTCGCGGCCGTTCCGTTCATCGCAATCTCATCGCAGTGCGACGGTGCCGCCGTCGGAGCGGCGCGATCGTGCCGGTAGCCTCGGACGCGATGCATCCGGTCGAACGGCTCCGCTCGGTCAGTCGGTGGGCGGTCGACGACGACGCGCTCGCGGTCGAGGCCGCCGAGGCGCTCGCGGCCTTCGCATTCGATCCCGCAGGGCTCGTCGTCTCGTGCCGTCGTCTGCTCGCCCACCATGTCGGGAACGGACCGCTCTGGTGGCTCTGCGCGCGGATCCTCGCGGCGCCGGATCCGGCAGAGGCATGTCGCGAGGCGATCGCGCGTCTCGACGGCGACCGCACCGCAGACCGGCTCGCCGCGAGCCTGCCCCTGCAGTCGAGCGACGACGAGGTGCTCGCCGTCGTCGGCTGGCCGCGCGCCGTCGACCGTGCGCTGGCCGAACGCGCCGACCTCGCGGCGATCGCGGTGCGCACCGAAGCGTCGGGGCTGACCGCGCTGCTGCGCCGCCGGTCCGCGCCCCAACCGGTCCGGCTCGTCGACTCGTGGATGCTGGCCGAACTCGAGGTGTCGCACCTGTTGGTCAGCGCGTCGGCCATCGGCGCGGGCCGTGCGCTCGTGCCCGAGGGCACCGCCGACGTGCTCGGCACCGCGCGCCCGGCAGCCGGCACGTGGCTCGTCGGCGGCGTCGGTCGCGTGCTCCCCCGCCGTTTGTTCGAGGCCGTCGAAGCCGGCGCGCTCGCGGCCACCGACGCTCTCGACAACGACGACGACGTCGGCCTCGAAGTCGTGTCGCTCGAGCGCTTCGACCGCGTCGCCGGTCCGCGCGGGCTCGTGCCGAGCGCAGACGGCGACGCGCAACCCGACGCCCCCGTCGCGCCGGAGCTCCTCCGCCCCTTCTAGTGGTACTGCGTTCGCCGGCGATATGCCGGCAACGCAGTACCACGGGACGGGCTCAGACGTCGATGGCGCCGCCGTGGTCGTCGGGGCCGCGACCGTCGCGTCCACCGCCGCGGTACACGCGCACGTCGAACCGTCGCCTCAGGAACGTGCGGAACAGCGCGCGCGTCGGCGGGAACAGGATCAGCAGCCCGATACCCGCGGTGACGAAGCCCGGGACGAACAGGAGCACACCCGCGGCGAGCACGAGCAGACCGTCGACGAGCTCGGCGGCGGGCATGTGTCCCGCGTCGAGCTGCGCGCGCACGCGTCGGAGCACGACGAAGCCTTCGTGCTTCGTGAGGTACGCGCCGGCGACGGACACGAGGATCAGCAGCGCGATCGTGTTCAGCGCGCCGATCGCGTGCGCGACCTGGATGATGACCGCGATCTCGACGACGATGACGACGACGATCAGCGCAAGGAACGCCACCGGCTCACCGTAACGCGCCCACCCCGCGTCGATTCACGCCGCGTGAGTCACGAGGATGGCTCGTTCCCATCCCGCGTGCGGAGCGGCGAGTGGCGGCGAAGCCGAGCGGGCCGGGTATCCCCGGCCCGCAGCGAGCGCGACCGTCAGAACGCGCCGCCGTCGACACCCAGCCGCTGGCCGGTGACGTAGCTCGCAGCGTCGGAGACGACGAAGCGCACCACCGCCGCGACCTCCTCGGGCGAGCACACGTGCCCGAAGGCGCTGCGGTCGTCGAGCGTGCGGATGTCGTCGACGCCCTGCGCGCCCTTGACGAGGCGCCGTCCCATCTCGGTGTCGACGAGGCCCGGCGCCACGATGTTGACGTGGATGCCGTGCTTGCGCTCCTCCTTCGCGAGCGTGAGCGCGAGGGCCTCGGCGCCGGCCTTCGCCATGTTGTACGGCGCCGACCAGCCCGCCATGTAGAGCGTCGCCGCGCTCGAGATCATCACGATGTCGCCGCGCGGCGCGTCGCGCATATCGGGGATCACGAGCTTCGACAGTGCCCACGCGCCGAACACGTGCGTGCGCCACAAGCGATCGGGTTCGGCCGGGTCGGTGTCGGCGACGTTCTGCCCGCGACTCGCCATGCCCGCGTTGTTGACGAGCAGATCGATGGGTCCGAGCTGTTCGCGCACGTCGTCGACGATGCGTTCGTCGTGCTCGTAGTCGTCGATCGATCCTGGCGCGAGCACCGCGCGTCCGCCCGCAGCGACGATCTCGTCGACGGTCGCAGTCGCGGCCTCCGCGTCGCGCCGGAAGTTCACCGCGACCGCGGCGCCGTCCGCGGCAAGGCCGATCGCGATCGCGCGCCCGATCCCTCGTCCACCGCCGGTGACGAGCGCGACGCGTCCGTCGAGAGTCATTCGGTGGCCTTCCGATCGACGTGCAGCTTCGCGACCCGCTTGGCGAGCTCGGGACGACCGAAGCGCGCGGACCACGCGTCGAAATCGGGTCCGGGACCCGACCAGCGCCACTCGTCGACGGTCCCGACGTCGGCGTCGTCGCGCAGCGTCGCGATGTCCTTGAAGCGCATCGCGAGCTCACGATCGCGTTTCAGCGTGGCCGCGAGCGTCGGCGCGTTGCGGACGTCGAGCTTCCAGTCGTGCACGTCGTCGGGGATCTGCTCGATGTGGACGAAGCGCGCGAGCACCGCGGCCGCCGACTTGGCGCCCCAACCCGGGAGGCCGGGGAAGCCGTCGGCGCTGTCGCCGACGAGCGCGAGGTAGTCGGGGATCGACTCGGGCCCGACACCGAACTTCTCGCGCACCGCGTCGACATCGAGCAGCTTCCGATTGCGCCGGTCGAGCTGCACGACCTTGCCCCCGACGCACTGACCGAGGTCCTTGTCGGGCGTGCAGATCACGACCCGCTCCACGCGCGGGTCGGCCACACCGACGCGCGCCGCGGCCGCGAGCGCGTCGTCGGCCTCCTGCGCGACCATCGGCCAGACCTTGATCCCGAACGCGGCGAGCGACTCTTCGAGCAGTGGGAACTGACTCCTCAGCACGGGGTCGATGCCGGCGCCGGTCTTGTAGGTCTCCCAGAGATCGTTGCGGAACGACTCGATGACCTGGTCGGTCGCGACGCCGACGTGCGTCGCGCCTTCCTCGAGCATCATCACCATCGACGACACGACGCCGCGCGCCGCGCCGACTTCGACGCCGGACGGATCGAGGTGACCGGGGACCTTCGCGTAGAACGAGCGGAACAGCTCGTACGTGCCGTCGACGAGATGGACGTCCATGACTACGGTCGCGCTCGCTGCGGGCCGCGAGACCCGGCCCCCTCGGCTTCGCCGCCGCTCGCCGATCTGTGGCGCGCGATGGGAACCGGCGAGGTCGCTCGTTCGCTTCGCTCGCCGCTCGGCCTCACGGCCTGCGACGTTAGATCGCTGGTGCCGAGCTCTGCGTCGTCGAGCCGCTGCCGTTGGAGTTGCCGGTGCCGCCCGGCGGGCCGTAGCCGCCGGGTCCGCCGCGACCGCCGCCGCCCTGCCCGTGCCAGCCGTAGCCCGGCGCGCCGCGGAAGCTCGGCCGCGCGAACGTGCCGTTCACCTGGTTGGTGATCATCTTGGGCAGCTGCGACTCGATCTTCTTCTCCATGTCGCTGGAGAGATGACCGGCCTTCACCTGCGACTCGAGCTGTGACTTCGCGGAGGCGACCATCGCGTCGATCACCTTCTGCGTCGACACGTTCTTGCTCTTCGCGACCTGCGCGATCGTCTGACCGTTCTTGAGGTCGGTCTGGAGCGTCTGCTCGCTCACGCCGATCGCCTTCGCCGCCGCGTCGAGCCCGAAACCGCCGCGAAAGCCGAACCCGCGTTGCGGTCCGTTCTCACCGTTGGGTGCGTCCGGACGCTTGAGCGTGCCGTTCACCTCGTTGGTGATCATGTCGGTGAGATGCGACTCGAGGGTCGCCTCTTCACTGGCGAGCTGCTTCTTCGCGGCGGCGACCATCGCGTCGATCACGGTCTGGGTCGCAACGTTCTTGCTCTTGGCGACCTGCGCGATCGTCTGACCGTTCTTCAGGTCGGTGCGCAGCGTGTCGGTGCTCACGCCGATCGCCTTGGCCGCGGCGTCGAGCACGGGGCCGTCGCCCATGCCGCGACCCGAGCCGAAGCGGTGCGCCCCCTTCGGTGTGCTCGTCGTCGGCGCCGCCGTGGCCGCCGAGACCGATGCGGGACTGCCGAGGATGACGCCCGCGACCCCGCCGCCCGCGATCGCCGCCGAGAAGAAGGCGACACTGATGATCTTCCTGCGCTCCATTGCCGAAGCTCCTGCTCAGAGTCCAAAAAGCTTACGAAGTGATCGGTCAGTGAATCTCATGAACCTGAACGGACGCTGTGAGTGGTGGGATCGGGCCCTGAATCTGCGATGAGCGGGAGGGTGACGCGGGCGGTCGTACCTTCTCCGGGCGCACTCGCGATCGTGACCTCGCCGTGGTGCGCCTCGACGATCGCCTTCACGATCGACAGGCCCAGCCCGGAGCCGCCGGCGTGCCGGGACCGGGCGGGATCGGCCCGGTAGAAGCGCTCGAAGACCCGCTGGGAGACCGGCTCCGGCATGCCGGGGCCGTCGTCGTGGACCTCGAGCCGCGCCTGTCCGTCGTCGCGATCGACCCGGACCTGCACCGGCGTGCCCGGCGGCGTGTGCACGAGGGCGTTCCCGACCAGGTTGGCGACGACCTGCCGGAGCCGGTCCTCGTCGCCGTCGACCGCGACGCCCTCGGCGACCGACGCGGTGATCGGGCGTTCCGGATCGACGGCACGCGCGTCGGCGACCGCGTCGACCGCGAGCACACCGAGGTCGACCGCGCCTTCCTGGAGCTTCGGGTTCTGGTCGAGGCGCGCGAGCAGCAGGAGATCCTCGACGAGCGATCCCATGCGGATCGACTCCTGCTCGGTGCGGCGCATCGCTTGGGTGAGCTCGTCGGGATCGCGGAGCCCGCCGCCTCGGTACAGCTCGGCGTAGCCGCGGATCGTCGTCACCGGCGTGCGCAGCTCGTGCGACGCGTCGGCGACGAACTGTCGCAGGCGCGCTTCGGACGCGGTGCGTTGGTCGAATGCGTCTTCGATCTTGGTCATCATCGTGTTGAGCGCGGCGCCGAGCTCGCCGGCTTCGGTGCGCGGATCGACGTCGGGGACGCGGTGCGAGAGATCGCCGACCGCGATCGCGGTCGCGGTCTCGGTCATCTTCTTGATGGGCCGCAGGCCGAGGTGCAACACGAACCACGTGACGAGGGCGAGGATCGCGAGGATCACGGCGGTGACCGCGATCTCGACCCGCTCGATGCGTGAGAGCGACGTCGAGACGTCGTGCAACGAGAGTGCGATGAAGAAGTGCGAGCCGCCGGGACCGCTCGCGGCGATGACGCGCCAGTGCCCGCCGCCGGAGACGCTGCCGACGGTGAACGGATGGGCGTGTCGTTGCGCGAACGCGGCGAGCGCCTGCTTCGAGGAGATCTTCGGGAGCGGCCGATCGCCGTCGCCGAGGCCGGGTGTCAGCGCCGTGTGCACCGCGCCGCTCGAGTCGACCTGACCGACGTAGAAGTTGGTGAAGTGCTGGGGCGGACCGCCGTCGAAACCGGCGCCGGTGATGTCGATGTTCGCCGACGTGAGCTGCGCGTCGACGCGCGACACCAGCGCCGAGCGCGCGTTGTTGGAAATGAGCACCGACGCGCCGACGAGCACGATCGCGACGACGGCCATGCCCGCGAGCAGGCGGACGCGCAACGACATCGCGCCGTTACCGTTCCTCGCGCAACGTGTAGCCGACGCCTCGGATCGTGTGGATGAGGCGCGAGCCCGCGTTGTCCATCTTGCGGCGCAGGTAGCCGATGTACGTCTCGACGACGCCACCGTCGCCGCCGAAGTCGTACTGCCAGACGTGGTCGAGGATCTGCGCCTTCGACACGACCTTGCCCTGGTTCACGAGCAGGTAGTGCAGGAGGTTGTACTCGGTCGGCGAGAGCGAGACGTCCTTGCCGCCGCGCTCGACGCGGTGCGCTTCGTCGTCCATCTCGAGGTCGGCGCAGCGCAGCACGCTGCCCGGCTGCGCGAGCCCCGAGCGTCGCAGCACCGCGTTCACGCGCGCGACGAGCTCTTCGAGGCTGAACGGCTTCACGAGGTAGTCGTCGCCGCCGAGCGTGAGGCCGCGGACCTTGTCCTCGGTCGCGTCCTTCGCGGTGAGGAACAGGACCGGCACCCGCCGGCCCTCGGTGCGCAGTCGCCGGCAGACCTCGAAGCCGTCGAGGTCCGGAAGCATCACGTCGAGGACGATCAGGTCGGGCTGGACGGTCGGCACGGCTGCGAGCGCATCGCGGCCGTTGGCCACCGGATGGACGTCGAAGCCGAGGTGGCGGAGCGCCGCCTCGAGCATCGAACGGAGGTTGTCCTCGTCGTCGACGAGGAGGAGTCGTTCACCGGCCACGCAGGCAATATCGCACCTCTGCCTGTGGGTTCGCTGAGACCGGCCTGGGAGCTGGCAAACGGCCGGCAGTCAGCTCCCAGGCTGACGAGGCCGAGGAGTCAGTGAGGCCGAGCGTGCGAGCCCGGCCCGAAGGCGCCGCGGCGGAAGCCCTCGACGCCGGTGGCCACGACCTGGTCGTGGGCCCACACGAGGACGGGCCGGGCGACCCGCGACGCGAGCGACAGCATCGGCAGCCGCAGCTCGACCTCCCATGCGAGGCGGGCGGTCGAGCGGTCGCGACCGTCGGCGGCGACGAAGAGCCGAGCCGGACCGGCAAGGTCGCCGCGTACCTCGGTGTCGACGGCGCGACCGGGCTCGACCGACTGGACGTGCACCGAGAACTCGAGTGTGTACGGGAGCGGCGCGCGGACCGCGCAGTGCGCGACGGCTCCCTCGATGAGCCCCGGCGCGTCGAACCTGCGGAGCCACGGCCAGAAGCTCGGATAACGGTCGGTGTCGTTCAGCGCGTCCCAGAGGACGTCGCGCTCGACGTCGAAGTCGAAGGTCCGGTCGTAGCGAAACGGGGCGACCACCGCCGCGAAGCCTCGCGCGCCACCGCCGCCTCGGCACCGGCGGGCACCGTCAGCTCGAGCTGGAGCTGCAGCGCGGCGCAGAACACGAGCAGCGCGCCGAGCACGTGGAACTCGACGAGGACCACGGGGATCGCGTTGAAGTACTGGATGTATCCGAGCGCGGCCTGCGCGCACGCGATCGCGAGATAGACGCTGACGATCGTGAGCACGCGACGCGGCGCCCGGTCGCGTTGCAGTCGCCACGCGAGGATCACGATGAGCACGAGCAGCGTGTCGACCGAACCACCGTGCAGGCGCGCCGCGTCGGGGATCGGCCACGAGAGTCGCTTCGCCGTCGCGTCGCCGCCGTGCGGACCCGCGGCGGTGACGAGCGTGCCCGCGATCAGCACCCACACCGTGAGCACGAAGACCGCGCGTGCGAGCCACCGCGTCGGCTCCGACACCACGGCCACCATGCGCGCCGGTTTCTCGGGGGTCGCGGCGCGGTGATGCAGCACGAGGGCGACGCCGACGAGCACGATCGACGCGAGGAAGTGGCTCATCACGCTGACCGGCGCGAGCTTGACCTTCACCGAGATGCCGCCGAGCACGGCCTGGAAGATCACGCCGACGACGAGCACCCACGACAACGCCGTGAGGTCGGAGCGCCGGGGCACGCGCCGGCGGGAGCCGAGGACCGCGAGCGCGACGCCGACGCACACGAGCCCCGTGAACATCCGGTTCAGCTGCTCGATCAGCTGGTTCTTGTTCGACGTTCCGATGAGCTCGTGCGGAGAGCAGTTCGGCCAGTCGCGACAGCCGAGCCCGGAGCCCGAGAGTCGGACCGCGGCGCCCGTGATGATGATCGTGCCGAGCAGCAGCAGTGCGACGAAGGTCAGGCGCCGGTACGCGCGCGGCGAGAGCTCGCGGAGCCGCATCGATCGGAGTGTACGGACCGCACCCGGTGCCGATCCCATCAGCGTTCGTCGGGCTCGGGAGCGGCGGCGACCGCGTCGCTACGATCCCCGCCATGGCGGTCGACTACGACGAGTTCGGGATGTTCGCCGACAACGCATCGGAGGTCGGACTCCCCTACTCCGATGCGCCCCACGTGACGCGCGAGTCGGTTCCGCTCGCGGGCGACGGCGCGCTGAGCGCCCTCAAGTGGGGCACCGCGGCACCGGAGCTCGTGCTGTTGCACGGCGGTGCGCAGAACGCGCACACGTGGGACACCGTGAACCTCGCGCTGCAGCGGCCGCTCGTCGCGATCGACATGCCGGGCCACGGGCACTCGACACATCGCACCGATCACGGCTACTGGCCCCGTGAGAACGCGGCCGCGGTCGAGACGGCGGTGCGCGCCCTCGCGCCCGACGCGCGGCTCGTCGTCGGCATGTCGCTCGGTGGGCTGACGTCGATCGCGCTCGCGGCGCGTGCGCCCGACATCGTGCGTGCGCTCGTGCTCGTCGATGTGACGCCGGGCGTGAACTCCGAGAAGGCGTCGTCGATCGTGCAGTTCGTGAACGGACCGGAGAGCTTCGCGAGCCTCGACGAGATCCTCGAACGCACGATCGCGTTCAACCCGACGCGCACGGAGTCGTCGCTGCGGCGAGGTGTGCTGCACAACGCGGTCGAGCAGGGCGATGGCACGTGGCGTTGGCGCTACGACCTCCCGCGCATCGGCGAGAACGAGCGGCCGGACTGGAGCTCGCTCTGGGACGACCTCTCCGCGTACCGCGGGCCGCTCACGCTCGTGCGCGGTGCGGCGTCGCCGGTCGTCGCCGACGAGGACGTCGACGAGCTACGGCGCCGGCGGCCGGACGCACGCGTCATCGTCGTCGAGGGTGCGGGCCACAGCGTGCAGGGCGACCAGCCGCTCGAGCTGGCGAAGATCCTCGCCGACGCGCTCGCGTGAGCTCCGTCGACACGCTCGTGCGCACGCGCGCGTCGTTGCACGCGGTCGCGGAGCACGTGCTCGCAACGGCACTGTTCGAGGCGATCGGGAAGATCGGATTGCGGGCGACCAGCGGCGGGTTCGGCACGCCGCGATTCGGTGACGACGAGCAGCAGGTGCGCGTCGACGGCACGATGCTCGTGCACACGGTCGGCGGGCGCGAGACGCGGCACGCGTTCACAACGCTGCGCGCCGCGGCGGCGGCGATCGGTGTCGAGCCGGGCGCGCCGCCCGTCTACACCGCGAGCACTCCGCTCGACCTCGACCGTCCGCTCGAGCTCGATCCCGCGTCCGCGCGCGTGATCGGCTGGTGGTTCGAGCTCGGTGACACGGCGCTCGCGCAGCTGCGCGCGGATGCCGAGTCGAACCCCGCGAGCGCGGATCCGCCGTCGGTCGCGCAGCTGTGGCCCGAGCACTTCGACCTCGCGACCGACCTCAGTGGGTCCGGGGTCCGCGCGAACTTCGGCGCGTCGCCGGGCGACGCCGAGCACCCGGAGCCGTATCTGTACGTGGGGCCGTGGGGCGCGAAACCGTCGGATGAGTTCTGGAACGAGTCGTTCGGCGCTTCGCTCTCCTACGCAGCCGTCATCGCGGCCCCCGACGCCGAAGCCGCCGCGTTGGCGTTCTTCCGCCGGGGCCGCGACCTGCTCTGATCGAGCGGGACCGCACGGCGTGGAAGACTTCCCCGCATGACGCAGACCACGCAGACCTTCACCCGGATGGACGAGTCCACACCCGAGGAGTGGGGGGTGATTGGTCGGGAGACGATGGCGGCGCAGCCGGAGGTCGCCGACCACGCACTCGCGATGCTGCGGTCGCTCGAAGGCGTGGTGCTCGGCTTCGCGGTCGACCAGCTCGATCACTGCCTGCAGACGGCGACGCTCGCCGAGCGCGCCGGCGCCGACAACCAAGTCGTCGTCGCCGCGCTGTTCCACGACGTCGGCAAGGCGATCGGCGTGCCGAACCACCCACGCGTCGCCGCCGAGATCCTGCGTCCGTACGTGCGCGAGGAGGTCTACAAGATGATCCTCGTGCACCAGGACTTCCAGGGGAAGCACTACTACGCGCACTTCGGCGGCGACTCGGCGGCGCGTGAGAAGCACCGCGACTCGCTGAGCGCCGAGGAGTTCGCGCTCGCGGCGCGCTTCGCCGACGAATGGGACCAGATCGCGTTCGACCCCGCGTACGACACGCTGCCACTCGAGCACTTCGAGCCCGTCGTGCGCGAGGTCTTCGGGACCCCGCACACGATCTTCTAGCGATCAGCGCGCGATCGAGCCGCACCGTTTCCGTCGCCTCCTCGATCATGCGTTCGGAGCCCGACGAAGTCGCGATCCGGCGCGCACACGACGAAGCGACGGCGCGCGGCGACGAGACCTATCTCGATCCCGCCACCGGCTACGTCGTACTCACGGCCGCGACCCTGCTCGCGCGCGGCGAGTGCTGCGGGAGCGGCTGCCGGCATTGCCCGTACCCGGACGACGAGCGCCGCCGCGGGGGCTGAGGCCTGCGCCGCGGCGCCTCCGGCGCTCAACTGTTCAGGAGCGCCGGGCTCCCATACGATGCGCGCCGTCGCCTGGGGAAGGGCGGGGGCGTGAGGTCGGGCCGCGGAGTGCGGAGTCGAGCGGCGGGGATGTTCCTCGTTCTCGTCGCGCTCGGAGCCTTCGTGGCGTCGGCGGTGACGGCGAATGCCCGCGCCTCCGCATCGGGCCTCGTGCCGTCGTTGAGCGTCACGCCCGCGTCGGCCGGCTTGAAGAAGATCAAGCACGTGATCATCCTCATGCAGGAGAACCACTCCTTCGACAACTACTTCGGGATGTATCCCGGCGCCGACGGCATCCCGGTCGACGCCGACGGCAACCCGACCGTGTGCGTGAACGATCCGCAGACCGGCGAGTGCGTGTACCCGTGGCACGACACGGACGACATCGAGAACGGCGGTCCGCACGGGGTCGGGCCCGCCGGTGCCGACATCGACGGCGGCAAGATGGACGGCTTCATCGCGCAGTACGAGAACGCGACGAAATGCAAGCAGCCGGGTGGCTGCGGCTATCCGAAGCCGTATCCGGACGTGATGTCGTACAAGCTGCGCTCCGACATCCCCGAGTACTGGGAGTACGCCGACAACTACGTGCTGCAGGACCACATGTTCGGCTCCGGTCGCAGCTGGTCGCTGCCCGAGCACATGTCGTTGGTGTCGGACTGGTCGGCGCGCTGCTACATCATCGACGATCCGATGAGCTGCGAGAACGAGCTCGCGAATCCGGACGACCCCCGCTTCGAGACCACCGAGAACTACGCGTGGACGAGCATCGCGACATTGCTCGATCGCCGGCACGTGTCGTGGGGCTACTACGTGTTCGACGGTTCCGAGCCCGACTGCGAGGATCCCGACGACGTGTCGTGCATCCCGGTGCCGCAGTCGGCGAAGACCGGGAGCATCTGGAACCCGCTCCCCTACTTCACCGACGTGAAGCAGGACGGCACGGCCGGCAACGTGCAGACCGTCGACAACTTCGCCGCGGCCGCGCGCGCGGGCACGCTGCCCGCGGTGTCGTGGGTGCTGCCGACGTCGTCGGTGAGCGAGCACCCACCCGCGCGCCTCACCGATGCGCGCAAGTACATGACGTACATGATCAACCAGGTCATGCAGGGCCCGGACTGGGACTCGAGCGCGATCTTCCTGAGCTGGGACGAGTGGGGCGGCTTCTACGACCACGTCGTCCCGCCCGAGATCGATGCGAACGGACTCGGCATCCGCGTGCCGGGCATCGTCATCAGCCCGTACGCGAAGAAGGGCTTCATCGACCACGACGCGCACACGTTCGATTCGTACGAGCGCTTCATCGAGGACGTGTTCCTCGGCGGGCAGCGGCTCGATCCCACGACCGACGGCCGTCCCGACACGCGGCCCGACGTGCGCGAGAGCGCGCCACAACTCGCGAGCCTCGACGACGACTTCGACTTCACCCAGGCACCCCGGCCGCCGCTGATCATCGGCAACCAGGACGCGAGCGCGATCAACCCGCCGGTGCATCCGACACCCGCCGCGATCCACGCGTCGACGATCCCGAAGGCGCGCGCCGCGACTCCGGTGTCGGGTTCGTTGTTCGCCGATGCTCCGACGACGGCCGCGGTGTCGGACGCCGGCGCGTCGCGCGCAGTCGTCGCGAAGCTGGCGCGCGGCGTCGCGCCATTCGGCGCGGTGTTCGACGGGTCGGGATCGAGCGACACCGGGAGCACGATCTCGCGCTGGACGATGCGCTTCGGTGACGGCACGACGACGAAGGGCACCGGCTCGCCGGGCGTCGTCAGCCACACCTATGCCGCCGCGGGCACGTATCACGCGTCCCTCACGGTGTTCGACAAGACGAAGGCGTCCGCAGTTGCGCGCGTGCGCGTGGTCGTGGCGCCCGCGCCCCCGACTGCGTGGATCAGCGGTGATCAGCCCCTCGGCTTCGACGGACTCGACGAGCGGTTCGACGCGTCGAACAGCAGTTCCGGCAACTGGACCATCGACTTCGGTGACGGCACACCGAACGCGAGCGGCACCGGCGTGCCGCCCGCGCGGGTCGACCACGACTTCACGGTCGACGGCATCTACACGACCACGCTCACGGTGACCGATCCGACGACCGGACTGTCGAGCGTGTCGCGCGCGATCAGCACCGTGAACGCGAGCCGGCCGCCGACCGCGCAGACGCGCGATCCGAACGTGACCGCGACGACCGCCGCGCTCGGCGCCGACATCTGGCCGAATGGCAAGGAGACGACCTACCACTTCGAGTGGGGCACGAGCCCGACCCAGCTCGTCAACCTCACGCCGGAGCGACCGGTGCAGGGCCTCGGGCCTGCGAGCCCGAACCAGAACATCACCGGGTTGCAGGGCGGCACGACGTACTACTTCCGCATCGTCGCGACGAACGCGGTCGGCACGACGATCGGCGAGACGCTGAGCTTCGAGCCCGGGAGCGGTCCGCTCGTGTTCACGATCAGCTCGAGCGACGTCACCGCCACGACGGTGAAGCTCACCGGGCTCGTGAACCCGAACAACAGCGACACGCAGGTCTTCTGGGAGTACGGCACGACCCGGCACTTCGGTCAGACGACGGCACCGCAGGACATCGGTGCGGTTGCGTACAAGCAGCTGGTCGACACCGACGTGACCGGCTTGCACCCGGGTACGACGTACTTCTACCGGCTCGTCGCGGAGAACGCGGTGGGTCAGGCGCAATCGAAGAGGACCGGGACGTTCACGACGGCGGCGAGCGCGTCGACGCGCCGGTAGTCGGGCACAGGGAAGGCGGTCCGATGATGCATCGATCCCGGCGCGCGCGATCCCTGGCGGCCGTGGTCGTCACCGTCGCCGCGACGCTCGCGACGATGAGCGCGACCGCGGTCGCGACCGGCACGGAAGTCGACTTCCCCGCGTACATGCACGACGCCGGGCACAGCGCGTACAGCCCCGACGCGACCGCGATCACACCGACCACGAAGTTGAAGCTCGCGTGGACCCTGACGACGCCGAAGGAGGACGGGCTCCCGCCGGCCGGCTTCTTCGCGACGCCGATCGTCCTCGATCACGTCGTCTACGTCGGGTCGAACTCCGGTGACTTCTACGCCGTCGACGAAGCGACGGGCACCGTGCTCTGGAAGGTGTTCCTCGGCTACGAGCCGAAGGCGACGTGCGGGTACGCGCGCGGCTTCAACGCGACCGCGGCGTCCGGCATCGATCCGACGACCGGCGAGCTCGCGATCTACGCCGCGTCGGGCGACGGCTACGTGTACGCGCTGAACGCGGCCGACGGCACCACGCTCTGGAAGACTCCGGTGAACGTCCCGACTCCGGGCGTGAACGACTTCTACGCCTGGTCGTCGCCCGAGATCGCGAACGGCAAGATCTACGTGGGCGTCTCGTCGTTCTGTGACGAACCGTTCGTGCGCGGCGGGATCGTCGCACTCGATCAAACGACCGGCGTGCGCGTCGCGCGCTACTTCAGCGCGAAGAACGGCGAGCTCGGTGCGAGCGTGTGGGCGAGCCCGGCCGTGGCGCCCGACGGATCGGTCGTCATCGGCACCGGCAACGCCGACGGCGGCGCGACCATCCCGAACTCGCTGTCGATCGAGCGGCTCGACGGCAACACCCTGAAGCGGCTCGATCACTGGCAGCTCAAGACGCACGGCGACTTCGACTTCGGCGCCGCGCCCACGATCTTCGAGGCGACGCTCGGCGGGGTGTCGACACCGATGGTCGGTGACTGCAACAAGAACGGCTGGTACTACGCGTTCCGTCTCGACGATCTCAAGGCGGGACCGGTGTGGAAGTACCACGTCGCGCGCACGGGCCTCGCGGAAGCATCGGGTGTCTGCCTCGCGGGCGCGATCTGGGACGGCTCCGCGCTCTACGTCGTGGGCACGAAGACGACGATCGGCGAGACCGACTACCGCGGCTCGATCCGCAAGCTCGACCCCGCGACCGGTACGCCGATCTGGGAGACGGGCCTGCCGTCGGGAGTGATGACGTCGCCGACGGCCGACGGCGCGGGCGCGATCGCGATGCAGAGCTTCGAGACGTATGAGGGGGTTCCGAACTCCGCGTTCCTCGTCGACGCGCAGACGGGATCGTTCGTCGTGCTCAAGAACGGCAACAAGCGCTCGGCGTCGTCACCGGTGTTCGCGGACGACTACCTGATCCTCGCGACCGGTCGCGGGAAGATCATGGCGTACGAGGCGCAACCGCCGGCTTCCTGAGCACACGCGACCGCGCCGCGCTCACCAGGAGCCTCCGCCCCCGCCTCCACCGCCGCCTCCGACACCACCGCCGGAGAAACCGCTGCCGCCGGATCCTGCGGGCATCGATTGCAGCGTGCCGACCGACGACGTAGCGAAGCTGTTCACCGACTGGCTGAACAGGATCGCGTTGAACGGGTGGCTCGACACGTACCACCCGGTGTCGGGCTGGTTGGCGAGGCCCTCGAACGTGCGCGCCCACTTCTCGACGACGCCGAACACGATCGCGTAGGGCAGATACTCCGAGAACAGGTTCGCCTGCTCCGCGAACTTGGCGCGGTCCTTCTCGGACTCGACGATGAAGCGGCGGAAGCCCAGCACGCGATGCGTGATGCCGGTGCCCTTCGGCGTCCGGCGCGGCATCAGGTGCGCGCACGTCGAGAGCACGAATCCGGCGAGCACGAACGCGAGCCCGAGCAGGCCGAACGTGGTGCGCCACGCGAGCAGGATCGTGAGACCGACGCCGGCGAGGATCGCGAGCGTCCCCATGCCGTGCCAGAACTGGCGCGCCCGGTCGGGGCGACGGAGGAACCACCCCTGTCGCACCGCGTCGTCGTAGAGCGCGGACTCCACGTTCACGAGCTTCGTGTGGAAGTGGTTCTTCAGCTCCGAGAGCTGCACGCTGACGCCCGGTCCCGCGCACAGCGCGTCGAGCAGCATGCGCTCGTACGCGAGCAGCGGGTCGTTCTTGTCGAGGCGAGTGATCTTCCAGTCGACGTGACCCCACCAGTGCTGCTTCGGGATCTCCTCGATCGTCAGGTACTTGCGGACCGCGAGGTCGATGATCGTCGCGCTGACGTCGAGCGGGCCCGCGACCTCGTCGACGAGCGTGCCGACCTGGCCGGGGCGCAGGTCGTCGGGTGGCGTGTACTCGACGGGCGTCGTGTGGTCGTCGAACACGCCGACGCGTTGATCCGCGCCTGTGGGGTTGCCGAACACGACGTCGGTCGCGCCGCCGATGAAACGCCGGTCGCGCCCGACCATCCACACGAGGATCAGGGTCACGCCGACGAGGACGACCGCGACTCCGCCCGCGACGCCGACCGTCTCCCGGTTGAGCGCGAAGCCCTGGTCGAACGTCCAGTGCTTGCCGAGGATGGGTCCGACGCTCGCGAACGTGCCGCGCGGCATGGCGGCGACGATGCTCACGCCCTCGTTGCTACCGAGGTCGGCATGGTTGAACACCGCGTCCGTGCCGCTCTCGAGCACGCGCGCCCGTGTGCACGCGAGCTGCGAGTTGACGAAGCCTTCGAGACACGCGACACGGCCGATGGGCGCGGGCGCGTGCAGCCGCACGACGACGTCGTCGATCGAGACGTCCCACGCGTTCCCGATCGCGTTCCAGAACAGCTCGTCGTGGTCGGCGAAGCGGTCGAACGCGCCCGCGACCGTGTAGCGGATCACGTAGGTGTGCACGCCGGAGACGGTCTTGTTCTTGTCGCCGATCTTGATGTCGAGCTCCGCGCCGTGGACCGAGACCGACCGCTTCGCGGATGCGCCGCCGCTCGCGGTCACCTCGGTGACGGTGATCGGGTACCGACGGTCGTGGTGCGCGTCCCAGCGCTTCCGGTCCGGGATCTGGCGGATGATCCCGTGCTTCGGCACGGTCGGCGTGCCGAAGTCGTACACGATCGTCTCGACGACCGCGAGCGTGCCGTCGGGGCGCGCGGTGAGGTCGACGCCGTAGTGCCGGATGCCCTCGAAGCCGAAGGCCGCGGACGCGGGTGGCGCCGCGGTCATGGCGAGCGCGAGGTTCGCGACCGCGATCACGCCGAGCAGCGCGGCGGCGCGCCGGGCTCGGTGGTCGCGTCGGATTCGACGAAGCGTGCGCAGACTGCGCCCCAGGTGTGCCCCCACCATGGGCGGCATCGTAGGCTCCCGCGCCTCGCGTCCGGGGGAGGTCGGCATGCTGCTCGACGGCAAGGTGGCAATCGTCTCGGGTGTCGGTCCCGGGCTCGGGCAGGCGAACGCGCACGCGCTCGCGCGCGAGGGCGCGACCGTCGTCCTCGCGGCGCGTTCCGCCGACTATCTCGAGAGCGTGCGCGCCGAGATCGAGTCCGCAGGCGGGCGCGCGATCGCGATACCGACGAACCTCGTCGAGCGCGACCAGGTCGACGCGTTGGTCGCGCGCACGGTCGACGAGGTCGGCCACATCGACATCCTCGTGAACAACGCGTTCCGCATGGATCCGTACCAACCGTTCGAGCAGGTCGACCTCGTGAAGTGGCGCAAGGTCTACGAGGTGAACGTCTGGGGCGCGCTCGGCCTGACGCAAGCGTGCATCCCCGCGTTGCAGGAATCGGCGAGCGCGCGCGGCGACGCGTCGATCGTGTTCATCCTCTCGATGAGCATGCGCAAGATCCGCGCCGGCGAGGGCGGGTACTCGACGTCGAAGGGCGCGCTCCACACCGCGATGCAGACGCTCGCGATCGAGCTGGGCCCGTCGCGCGTGCGCGTGAACGCGGTCGCACCGGGGTGGATCGGCGGACCGTCGGTCGACGTCTATCTGGGTTGGCAGTCCGATGCTCGCGGCATCACGGTCGACGACGTGCGCGCCGAGATCGAAGCCGAGATCCCGCTGCGACAGATCCCGCCCCAGGACGACATCGCGCACTCGGTCGTCTTCTTCGCGTCACCCTGGTCGCGCGTCATCACGGGCCAGACGCTCGACGTCAACGGCGGCGAGTGGCTCGGCTGACCTCGCTGGTCGGCCTCGCAGGCTCGCTCTGCTCGCGGCCCGCGGCTCGCGTCTGCCACGAAGAGTCTCGGTAGTCTCCGCGGAGCAGCCGTCGGACGAGCAGGGGTTTTCTCATGGCGCAGCAGGTGCGCGGGGTCGTCGCCGCCGGAAAAGGCAAGCCGGTCAGCGTCGAGACGATCGTGGTGCCCGATCCCGGACCCGGCGAGGTCGTCGTGCGCGTGCAGGCGTGCGGCGTGTGCCACACCGACCTCCACTACCGCGAGGGCGGCATCAACGACGACTTCCCGTTCCTGCTCGGCCACGAGGCCGCGGGCATCGTCGACGCGATCGGGTCGGGCGTCACGTCGGTCGCCGAGGGCGACTTCGTCGTCCTCAACTGGCGGGCCGTGTGCGGCGAGTGCCGTGCCTGCCGGCGCGGTCGTCCGTGGCTCTGCTTCTCGACGCACAACGCGACGCAGAAGATGACCCTCACCGACGGCACGGTGCTCTCCCCGGCACTCGGCATCGGGGCGTTCGCGGAGAAGACGCTCGTCGCCGCGGGGCAGGCGACGAAGGTCGACGCGAGCGCGAACCCGGCCGCGGCCGGTCTCCTCGGCTGCGGTGTGATGGCCGGCTTCGGTGCGGCCACCTATACCGGCGGCGTGGCGCGCGGTGACACGGTCGCGGTGTTCGGCTGCGGCGGTGTGGGCGACGCCGCGATCGCGGCGTCGCGGCTCGCGGGTGCGCGCACGATCATCGCCGTCGACCGCGATCCGAAGAAGCTCGAGTGGGCGCTGGAGTTCGGCGCGACGCACACGGTCAACGCGTCGAAGGACGATCCGGTCGAGGCGATCCGCGCGCTCACCGAAGGCAACGGCGCCGACGTGTGCATCGAAGCGGTCGGCAATCCGGAGGTGCTTCGGCAGGCGTTCTTCGCACGCGACCTCGCGGGCACGGTCGTGCAGGTCGGTGTGCCGAACCCGCAGATGACGTTCCCGGACATCTCGATGATCGAGTTCTTCGGGCGGGGCGGCGCGCTCAAGCCGTCGTGGTATGGCGACTGCCTCCCGTCGCGCGACTTCCCGATGCTCATCGACCTCTACCTGCAGGGCCGCTTCGACCTCGACCGCTTCGTCTCCGAGACGATCAAGCTCGACGAGGTCGAGGAGGCGTTCCACAAGATGGAGCGCGGTGAAGTGCTGCGCTCGGTCGTAATCCTTTGAGTTCCTGGGCGGTGATCGTGCGCGCCGCCGAAGGCGAGAGCGAAGCGAGCGTCGAGGCTCGCCAGCAAGCGTGCGAGTCGGCGACCCGAAGGGGAACCGGCGAAGGAGCGAGCGCATGAGGATCGAGCGGGTACGCACGAACGGGATCTTCTCGATCGACGGTGAGGACTACGAGGTCGAGAACAACATCTGGCTGATCGGCGACGATCACGAGGTGCTGGTCGTCGACGCCGCGCACGACGCAGCACCCATTGCGGACGCGGTCGGCGACCGCCGCGTGCGCGCGATCGTGTGCACGCACGGGCACAACGACCACATCAACGCGGCCGACGACCTCGCGCGCCGCACGAAGCGCGCGCCCGTGCTCATCCACGAGGCCGATCGCAACCTCTGGGACACGATCTATCCCGACCGCGCGCCGGACGGTGCGTTGCGCCATGGTGAAGAGCTCGACGTCGCGGGAAGCACGCTGCGCGTGCTGCACACGCCCGGCCACTCCCCCGGCGGCGTCTGCCTGCTGCTGCCCGACGGCTACGTGTTCGGTGGCGACACGCTGTTCCGCGGCGGTCCCGGCGCGACCGGGGGTCGCACCGGATCCGATTTCCCCACGATCATCGAGTCGATCCGCGCGCAGCTGCTCACGCTTCCCGACGCGACGGTCGTGCACACGGGCCACGGCGACTCCACGACGATCGGCGCGGAGGCCCCCCACCTCGACGATTGGGTCGCGCGTGGCCACTGACGATTCCGGCGGCCCGCGCACCGCGTTCGTCACCGGCGCGTCGTCGGGCATCGGGTCGGCGATCGCGCGTGCGTTCGGCGATCTGGGATGGCGCGTCGGCATCGGCGCGCGCGGCGCGGACGCGCTCGACGAGACCGCGCGAGCGATCAACGCGGCGGGTGGCCGCGCCTTCGCGCATCCGCTCGACGTGCGCGACACCGCGTCCGTCGACGAGTTCTTCCGCGCCGCGGAATCCGCGCTCGGACCCGTCGACGTGCTGGTGAACAACGCGGGTGTCGCGCGGCCCGGCGCGCTGCACGAGGTCGACGACGACGTCCACCGGCGGATCGTCGAGACGAACCTGTTGGGTCCCATCTATCTTTCGCGCCGCGCGATCCGATCGATGCTCGAGCGCGGCGGTGCGGGCGATCTGGTCTTCATCTCGTCCGACGTCACCGTGCACCCGCGCCCGAAGATGCCCGCGTACGGCGCGACGAAGGCCGGTGTGGAGCACCTCGCGACGACCCTCGCGTTGGAGCTCGAAGGCACCGCGATCCGCACGAGCGTCGTGCGCGTGGGCCCGACGCTCACGGGCTTCGGCGACGAGTGGGATCCCGATGTCTTCGACACGCTCATCCCGCAGTGGCAGCGCTTCGGGCTCCAGCGCCACTGGCACACGAACGACGCCGCGACCGTCGCGCGCGCGGTCGTGTCGGTCGTGACCCTCGAGCGCGGCAGCACGATCTCCGTGCTCGAGGTGCAGCCGACACCGCCGGTGGAGTGATCTTTCCTATTTGATCGCGGTCGGCGCGACCGGCGCGCCCACCGCGCCGGTCAACGGCAACGGCGTCGCGCAGAGTAGGAAGTCGTACTGCCCGTCGGTCGCGCAGTCGGCCGCGAGGTCGTCGAGCGCCCACACCTGTCCCTGCAGCAGACCCATGTCGCGCAAGTGGATCATGTGGACCGGCATGAAGACGGCCGGGTCCTCGCACGGATAAACCTCGAACGTCAACGTGTCGGTCGCGACCGCGGCGACGTCGTGATCGCGCAGCCACGCGATCGTGTCAGTGGAGAGCCCGGGCGACGGATGCGAGTAGCGCGGCCGGTCGCCGGTACGCAGGAAGTGCATCTGGCCGGTACGCACGAGCACGGCGTCACCGGATTCGATCGTGACGCGCGTGGCCTCGACGGCGCGGTCGAGATCGTCGGCGGTGATCGCGTAGTTGTGGTCGAAGTGGTCGACGTCGTGCACGCGCGCGACGTCGAGGAGCACGCCTCGCGTCGCGACCGCACCGATGCTCTGCACCCCGAGTTGCGACGCGCCGCCGGCGGATACCACCGAGTCGTCGGTGTCGTTGTAGAGCTTGCCTTCGTAGCCGACGTGCGCGAGCGCGTCCCAGTGCGTCGCGGCCTGCGAACCCATGGAGAACGCGTCGTCGCTCGTCGTGAAGTCGGCCCTGTCGCCCGTGAAGCTCACGTTCACGGCGTAGGTGTTGAGCTTCGGGTTCGCACGCAGCGGCATGTTCACGCTGTCCCACTGCGGACCGTCGGAAGCGAACGGGATCGCGAGCGAGAAGACGCGTCCCTGGCGCACGGCCGCGGCACCCCGTTGCACCGCGTCGCTCGTGATGAGGTTGAGCGTGCCCCGTTCGTCGTCGGTGCCCCAACGTCCCCAGTTCGACACCCGGGCCGAGAGCTCGCGCAGCGGGTCGGGAAGCGGCATCGTGACTCCTTCGAGGAACGGGCGGGGCGCAGCGTAACGTGACCCTCGGTGAGCGACGCGCCCCCGTTTCCCGACGGTTTCTTCGACCGTGCCGACGACGCGCCCGACGCGCAGTTCTACGCGCCGCTGCGCCTCGTCACCCACATCGATGCGGGCGCGATCGCCGCGGTCGGCACGCTGTACGCGGAGCTCGGCTTCGACGGTGACGTGCTCGACGTCATGTCGTCGTGGGTCTCGCACTTTCGCGCGCCACCGCGCCGGCTCACCGTGCTCGGCATGAACGAATCGGAGCTCGCGCACAACCCGATGGCCGCGGAACGCGTCGTCCACGACCTCAACGCGCAGCCCGAGCTCCCGTTCGCGGACGCGTCGTTCGACGCGGTGGTGTGCTGCGTGTCGGTCGACTACCTCGTGCGTCCGGTCGAAGTGTTCCGTTCCGCGGCGCGCGTGCTGCGGCCGGGCGGCGTGCTCTGCTGCACGTTCTCGAATCGCCTCTTCCCCACGAAGGCGATTCACGGCTGGCTGATGACCGACGACGCGGGCCACGTCGAGATCGTGAAGCACTACTTCGAGTTGGCCGGCGGCTTCGGTCCGTCGGACAGCCGCCGCTGCCCCACTCCTCCGGGCGGCGATCCGCTCTACGCGGTGTGGGCGCATGAGGTGACGGTCGCATGAGCAGCGAGGCGCAGTCGTCGGAGCCGGAGGGCGTGTCGGTGGGCCGAAGGTGTCCGGATCGAGGCTTCGAGGGCGAAGCCGCATGAGCATTGCGACGGTGATCGTGTGCGTCGACTGCGGTGGGCGGGCGCACCTCGTGCAGCTGATCGATCCCGAGGATCCGCCGCAGCCGGGCGACATCGTCACCTACCGCTGCGAGGACTGCGCCGACCGCTGGGACCTCGTCGTCGAGGAGGCCGATCTCGACTGAGCTTTCTGGTCGCACTCGCTGGGCTCGCCGCTCCTGACGCCTCAGCCGCAGGCTCGGACGGGCCGCCCAGCGACCCGCCCGTCGTTGCGGGAACCGACGCTTTGCCCTGTCGCACTCGCTGGGCTCGCCGCTCCTGACGCCTCAGCCGCAGGCTCGGACGGGCCGCCCAGCGACCCGCCCGTCGTTGCGGGAACCGACGCTTTGTCCTGTCGCACTCGCTGCGCTCGCCGCTCCCGACGCCTTCCCCGCGACGAATGGTCCCTAGAGTCGGAGGCGTGCGGACCCGCGACTGGGCGGAGATCGATTTCTACGCCGTGCTCGGCGTCGACCCGACCGCGCCGGTCGCGGACATCGCGGTCGCCTTCCGCGGGCTCGCCAAGCAGCTGCACCCCGACCGGGGCGACTCGACTGTGGAGGACGCCGAACGGTTCACGACCGTCGTCTCCGCCTACGAGGTCCTCGGCGACAAGCGACTGCGGCGCGCGTACGACGACGTCCGTGCCCAGAGGCGCCTCGACCGCCGCCCGGCCGGAGCTCCCGCGACCGCGGCGCCGGTGCCGAGCGCACCGCCATCTGCCGCAACGAGGGTCGAGGCGGCCCCGCCCGTCGATCCCGTTGTCGTCCGGCGGCACGCGCACCGCTGGATCACGGGCGGCGTCGCGGTGCTCCTCGCCGGCATCGTGGTCGCGGTCGTGATCGTCCGGCTCCAGGCTCACGACCGGGCCCGCCGCGCCGGCCGCGAGCACGCCGACGCCGTGATCGTCGCGGTGGCCGGCCACACCGACGTGCGCTTCTCGACCGCGGCCGGCGCGACCATCCAGGTCGCCGAGCCGAACCGGATCAATCCCGGGACCGACGCCGCGGGCTCGCGGCTCGGCATCCTCTATCGCCCCGACCACCCGTCCGACGTGATCGCCGACGAGAGCACGACCGCCCGCGACATCACGCTCTGGATCGTCGCCGTGAAGCTCCTGATCGGCGGCACGGTCTTCCTCGTCGTGGGCGTGCGGCGCTTGCGGCGACTCGGTTCCGACCGGCCCGCGACAGTCGCATAACGCAAATGGGCCGGTCGGCCCATTGCTGTGACGGAGGGTGAATCGCATAGTCCTCCCAGCCACGCTCCGTGGCTACCAGCCCACCCGCCTCGGGTGTACAAGGAGGAAATCGATGCTCAAGTGGAAGCCCCTCGCCAACGCCGGCGTGATTGCGGCGCTCACGGCCGTCTACACGGTTCTCGCGGCGCCGGTGAAGTGGCGGTAGATCGCCACTTTCCTTAAGCCAGACGGCCGGTGCGGCGACAAACGACAGTGGTGGAACACGCGCGGCGCCGGACGAGACTGGTCAGGGTCTATGTCGGGGGCGTCATCCTGGCGGGTGCAGGCGCCCTCGTGTTCGAGGGCGTCCACTCGCGCCTGCACGAGTTCTGGGGACCTCGGCCCTCGGGCTTCATCATCCTGGCGGCGCTGCTCCTCCTGAGCGAGGGCCGCCCGATGTCGTTCCTCCATCTCCACGAGGAATCCGACATCACGATCTCCTGGACCTTCGCCTTCGCGCTGGTCCTCCTCTCCCCGGCCGGGGCGCTGTGCGCGATGGCGCTCGCGAGCGCGATGGGCGACGCGCTCGGCCGCAAACGGCCACTGCGCATGGCCTTCAACGTCGCGCAGATGGTGCTCTCGCTCACCGTCGCGGTCGCGATCGTGGCGATCCCCCACGGCCACGATCTGCTGTCGGGTCGTGAGCCGGGGTTGCAGTGGCTCGCGGTGATCCTCACCGCGGCTGCGGTCGCGTTCGCGACGAACATCATCCTCACGACGACGGTGTTCGCGCTCGACGAGGGCGTCAGCCCGATCCCGATCATGCGCAAGGCGGTCGCGTCGAACCTCTCGACCGACGGCATGCTCCTCGCGCTCGGACCGGTGTTCGCGATCACCGCGACCCAGAGCCCGTTCCTCGTGCCGCTGCTCGTCGTCGCGGTGTGGAACGTCTACCGCGCCGCGAGCCTCGCGCTGCGCCGCCAGCACGAGGCCACGCACGACGCGCTCACCGACCTCCCGAACCGCCGGCAGTTCTTCGACATCGCGAGCATGACGCACGCGCACTCGATGCGCTCGGGCCGCTCGTTCGCGGTCGCGGTGCTCGACCTCGACGGCTTCAAGGAGATCAACGACCGGCTCGGCCACCAGATCGGCGACCTCGTCCTCCAAGAGGTCGCGCTCCGACTCCGGGTCGCCCGCCGCGGCTCCGACGTCGCGGCCCGGCTCGGTGGCGACGAGTTCGCGCTCCTGCTCGTCGACGTCGACAACATCGACGGCGCACTCGCGGCCGTTCACCGCGTGCACGATGTGCTCTCGCAGCCGTGCGTCGTCGGCGGGTTCCCGATCAAGATCGACGGCAGCATCGGTGTCGCCGTCTACCCCGACCACGGTTCGAGCATCGAGCTGCTCCTGCAGCATGCCGACGAGGCGATGTACGACGCCAAGGTCGCCGACGACTCGGTACGCCGCTACAGCACCTCGCGTCCGATGAGCCACGGGCGGCTCGCGCTGCTCGGTGAGCTCGAGCGCGCGATCGTCCAGTGCGAGCTCGGCGTGCACTACCAACCCAAGGTCGACCTCGTGTCGGGAACGGTCGTCGGTGTCGAGGCGCTCGCCCGCTGGAACCACCCGCGGCTCGGGATGATCATGCCCGAGCAGTTCGTCGCGCTCGCGGAGCAGACCGAGCTCATGGCCCCCTTCACCGCGCGCATGCTCTCGGAATCGCTGGCGCAGTGCGCGCGCTGGCAGCAGGACGGCTTCGACCTCTCGGTGGCCGTGAATGTATCGGCGCGCAACCTGCAGGACCGCGACTTCCCGAACATGGTCGCCGAGCTCCTCGCGCGCACCGAGCTCGCGCCGGCCTTGCTCGAGCTGGAGCTCACCGAGAACGCGCTGCTCGTCGACCGCACCCGCGCGATGGAGGTCCTCAGCACCCTGCGCGGCATCGGTGTCGAGATCGCGATCGACGACTTCGGTACGGGCTACGCGTCGTTGTCGAACCTGCGTGACCTTCCGGTGAACCACTTGAAGATCGACCGCTCGTTCGTCACCGAGATGATCGCCAATCCCGCCGACGCGTGGATCGTGACGTCGACGATCGACCTGGCCGGAAAGCTCGGGATCGCGTCGATCGCGGAGGGCGTCGAGACCGCCGACGTGTACCACCGCCTCATCGAGCTCGGGTGCAACCTTGCGCAGGGCTACTGGATCAAACCGCCGGGATCGGCGGACGAGATCACCGCGTGGCTGCACTCGAAGCGCTGGCCCGTCGCGCAGCGGTCGCTCGTGGCGGAGGCGTCGCTCGCTCAGGAGCTCCGGTGACGATCTTCGTCGGGCTCGCCCTCGCAGTGGTGCTCGTGCTCGCGCTCGGCGGCGACCTTCGGAAGATCGGATCGATCCAGCTCCACGGCAAGCCGCTCATCATCGGCGCGTTCGTGCTGCAGCTGGTGATCGTGACGATCGCGCCGAACACGTTCTCGCATCGCGTCGCGTCGGGCATCCACCTCGCGTCGTACGGGCTCGCGATCCTGTTCCTGTACACGAATCGGAATCTGCCGAACCTCTGGATCGCGGCGCTCGGCGGCGCGTGCAACTTCGCGGCGATCGCGGCGAACGGCGGCACCATGCCGGCGTCGCGCACCGCGCTCGCCGCCGCGGGCATTCAGGAGAAGGGCGGCTTCGACAACTCGGCCGCGGTCGCGCACGCGAAGCTCGCGTTCCTCGGCGACGTGTTCTCGTTCCCGAAGTGGTTCCCGCTCGCGAACGTGTTCAGCGTCGGTGACCTGCTGCTCCTGCTGGGCGCGGCCGCGATGCTCGCCGGGATCTGCGGTGTGCCGCGCTGGCCCGCGCTCGACCGGCTCCTCTCCGGCCGCCGCCGTCCGGTGGTACTGCGTTCGGCGGCAATACGCCGATAACGCAGTACCACGGGAACGCGGTCAGCGAATCGGAGCGTGGCGGGGCCAGGGGCGCGCCTGCTCGAGCACGCGTGCGAGGCGGAGGCAGACGTCGTCGCGGTGACGGTCGGCCATCAGATGCAATCCGACGGGCATGCCGGCCGCGCTCACGCCCGCGGGTACCGAGATCGCGGGTGAGCCCCACAGGTTGGAAAGCATCGCGAACGGCACCGACATACCCGCGTGCACGCGCTGACCGAGGATCTCCGTCGGCATCGGACCCTCGGCCGCGAAGGCGGTGATCGCGGTCATGGGCGTCGCGAGCACGTCGACCGTGTCGAACAGGTCCGCCATCGCGTCCTCGATCGCGAGCCGCTGCCGCGCCAGCGCGCCGAACTTCGGAAGCATCACCCGCGCCGCCGAGTCGAACCCCGGACGCACGCGCGGATCGAGGTCGTCGGCGCGGTCGGGCCAGCAGCCGTCGGGGATGTGCACCCACATGTCGACGCCGCTGATGCGCGCCCACACGGGAATCGGGTCCTTGAACTCGATCCGGCGCGGGTCGAGCGCGAGCGAGCCCGCCTTCACGAGCGCTGCGAACGCGTCGTGCGCGATGGCCTCGACCTCGGGGTCGACGATCGCGAAGCCGAGGTCCGACGACCACGCGATGCGCAAGCCCTCGACGTCGAGGGTCTCGATGGCGTCCTCGTAGCGAACGGTCGGCGCGGGCAGGGAGCTGCGGTCGCGCCGGTGCGGGCCGGCCATGATGTCGAGCAGGCGCGCGCTGTCGGCGACGGTCGTCGCGAGCGCGCCGGGCACCGCGGTCTGTGCGTAGCGGCCCGCGTCGGCGTCGGGGATGCGGCCGTACGAGCACTTGAGCCCGACGAGTCCGGTGAAGCCCGCCGGGGTACGCGTCGATCCGCCGCCGTCGCTCGACGTGGCGAACGGCACCATGTCCGCCGCGATCGCCGCGGCCGAGCCACCCGACGACCCGCCCGGCGTGCGCTCCGGGTTCCACGGGTTGCGGGTGACGCCGAGCGCGGGACTCGCGGTGTACGCGAACGTGCCGAACTCGGGGGCCGCGGTCTTGCCGAGTGGGATCGCGCCCACGGCACGGAGCCGACCGACGTGCAGCGCGTCGCTCGCGACCGGGGGGCGACCGAGGTACCAGCGCGAGCCGTGGGTCGTCGGCATGCCCGCGCAGTCGTCGAGGTCCTTCACGCCGAACGGCACGCCCGCGAGCGGGCCGGGGTCGTCGCCCGCGGCGACGCGTCGGTCGACCGCGGCCGCGGCCGCGAGCGCGCGATCGCCGTCGAGGTGCACGAACGCGTTCAGCTCGGGGTTGCGGCGCCCGATCGCGTCGAGGCACTGCGTCGTGACGTCGACCGCGCTCGTCGCGCGCGTGCGAATGGCATCGGCCGTCTCGATGGCGGAACGTTGTTCAGTCACCGGTCTCTCCGTCGATCAGCTCGCGAATGATGTCGGCGTGGCCGGCGTGGCGCGCGGTCTCCTCGATCATGTGCACGAGGATCCATCGCATGCTCACCGGCGCGTCGTAACCCTTGATCGGGACGGCCGTGAGCTCGTCGAGGCTCGCGGTGTCGGCCGTGATCGTGCGCGAGATCGCGCACTCCGCGTCGTACGCGGCGAGCGCGTCGGCGATCGTGTCGGAAGGACCGACGCGGAAGTCTCCGTCGGGGTCCGCGTCGCTGTAATAGCGCGGCGCGACGTCCTCGCCGCGGAACCGACGGCGGAACCAGTTGCGCTCGACCTCGGTGAGGTGACGGATCAGGCCGAGCAGGTTGGTGTCGGTGCCCACGAGCTTCGCCCGGGCCTGCTCGTCGGTGAGCCCGTCGACCTTCACCGCCATCGTCTGCCGGTACCAGTCGAGGAATTCGGTGAGCGTGATCCGCTCGCCGGCGTTGGGCTCGGGATCGACACGGGGGTCCATGCGGTCACGCTACGCCGACGCTCGCGCGCCCGCTCGCCCGCGCGCGGGGCTCCTGCAACACTGCGGCGATGGACGAGATCCGGATCGAACGGGACGGCGGTGTGGTGCGGGTCACGCTGAACCGTCCCGACAAGCTCAACGCGCAGACGGTCGAGATGTGGCATCACCTCGCCAAGGTGGGCGCCGACCTCGCGACCGACGATTCGATCCGCGTGCTCGTCGTCGCCGGCGAGGGCCGTGCGTTCTCCGCGGGCATCGACATCACGACGTTCACCGCGCCGCCCGCGCGCGACGGAGCACGCGCGAACGGCGACGCCGGCGAACCGCCGGTGCGCTCCGACGTCGACGGCATCCTCGCGATCCAGAAGGCGTTCAGCTGGCTCGAAGCCGCGCCCTACCCCACGATCGCGAAGGTGCAGGGCCACGCGTACGGCGCCGGCATGCAGCTCGCGCTCGCGTGCGATCTGCGCATCGCGGCCGACGACGCGCGCATGGGCCTGCTCGAGACGAACTGGGGCCTGATGCCCGACCTCGGCGGCACGGTCTGGCTGCCGCGCCTCGTCGGCCCGGCGAAGGCGCTCGAGCTCATGCTCACCGCGACGAAGCTGGCGGCCGACGAGCTGCTCACGCTCGGCATCGTCAACCGCGTCGTGCCGCGTGCCGAGCTCGATCGCACCATCGACGACCTCGTCGCCGAGTTGCTCCGGCGGCCGCCGCTCGCGCTCCAGGGCGCGAAGTACGCGGTGCGCGGCGGCTGGGGCCAGTCGACCGACGCGGGCATGCTGGCCGCGGCCGAGGCCCAGCTGCGGTGCCTCACGTCGAACGATTTCGTCGAGGCCGGCCGGGCCTTCGTCGAGGGTCGGGAACCTGCCTTCGAAGGGCGCTGATCCGCCGATCGCGCCGCGCGTGGCCGTAGCACCATCGACCACTGGAGACGCCGACCGGACGGCGCCGACGACAGAGGGCGAAGCGTCCGAGCCCGACCAATCAGCGCAGGTGCTCTGGGGCCCACAGCGCGGTCTGGGTCCGGTCGCTCACGCTGAGCTGCTGGGCCGGGTGTCAGCGGTAGAAACGCTGGATCGACGAGGCGTACTGCGTGGTCTCGTGCGGGAACAGCACGTGCGTCACGAACACGGTGAGGCGGCCGCGCACGAACGAGACCGTCTGCGGCTCGACCGTGTCGGTGCCTGCCGGTTGCACCAGCTGGGTCAGGCCGCCGGAGCCGAAGGTCGGGTCGGGTGTGCCGTCGAGATCGAGTCGCTCGATCGCACCGCCGCCTTCACCGCTCGGCGGCGTGACGCCGAAGTACAGCGACTGCCCGTTCGCGCCGAGCAGTTGATACTGCGCGTCGCCGAGGGTCGCGGCGAGGTCGATGCGGCCGTTCGTGCCGAACGACCGGTCGATCCGGCCCTCCCGAGTCAGCCGGACGAGCGACTCGGGGCCGTGCAGCGGAGTCGAGATCGCGTCGATCCACTTGCCGGCGACGGTCCACGAGTACACCGCGTCGGTCGACACGAACACGCCGTCGTGGGCCCACCCCGTGAAGCGGCCCAGGTTCGAGTCGAAGAGCTCGGCGCGCGTCGTGGTGCTGCCGGTGAGGCGCGACTGCGTCCACGCGACGACGAGCTCGCCGTTCGAGAGCTGTGTGACGGTCGCCCCCGAGCGGTGCGTGTGCGGCGGCGGCGCGACCGTCGCCTCGCCCGCGCCGTTCGCGAACGACGCGGCGAGCGTGCCCTCCGGCAGGTACGCGGCCAGGTGCACCGCGCGCAACGTCGGACTCAGCGCCTCTTGCACGAGGACCTCGTCGTTGTCGCGCGGGAAGACCTTGATCGCGCCGGAGCCGACGCAGCCGCCGCCGAAGTCGGTGTCGATCTCCCCGTCCTGCAGGAAGCGGCAGGCGCGCTGCGTGCCGGCGTCGTCGTTGTCGACCACCGCGACCAGTCGACCCTGCGAGTCGTCGAAACCGGAGGCGATGAACCCCGCGAAGGGCAGGACGAGCGTGCCTCGGTGTCCGAAGCTGCGATCCGGTTGGCCGTTCGAGTGGTAGCGGCGCAGGAACGGCTGGCCACCCATGTGCCGCGGCCTGGCGGCGTTGAACATCCCGCCGGCGGTCCAGATCCCGTCCTTGTCGATGCCCTGGGCGCGCACGTCGAACGACAGGTTGGCGTCGACGTTGGTGACGACGCCGTTGGTGCCGAACGTCGGATCGAACGAGCCGGGTGCGGGCGCGTCGGCACGCGCGAGCGTCGCGGGCGCGATCGCTCCGATGAGCACGGTCGCGAGCACCGCGATCCGTCGAGTCGTCCGCCGCCCCACATCGCCTCCCCGTCGCCGCCCCCGCCGCGTGGGAAAGGCTACCGAGTGCGGGACGGGCCCGTCGGGGCCGCGAAGATGGACGCACGGGAGGTGGACCGTGGATCGATTGCGTGTCGTCGTGGTGGGCGGTGGCTTCGGTGGGATCACCGCCGCGAAGGCCCTCGCGAAACAGCCCGTCGACGTGACGCTGGTCGACCGGCACAACTTCCACACGTTCTCGCCGCTGCTCTACCAGGTCGCGACCTCCGGCCTCGCGCCCGACGACATCGCGCCGAGCCTGCGCGGCATCGTGCAATCGCATCCCAACGTCGACGCGCGCATGGCCGAGGTGCACGGTGTCGACTTCGATCGCCACGAGGTGCTCGTCGACCCCGGTCACGCGCTCCCCTACGACGTGTTGATCCTCGCCGCGGGCACCGTCAGCAGCGACTTCGGTGTGCCCGGTGTGCGCGAGCACGCGATCCAGCTCAAGGCGCTCGACGACGCGATTCGAATCCGCAGTCGGATCCTGCGCCACTTCGAGGAGGCGAACACCGATCCGACGCTGCTCGACGACGGCCTGCTCACGTTCGTCGTCGCGGGCGGTGGTCCGACGGGCGTCGAGCTCTGCGGCGCGCTGTCGGAGCTCATCACGAACGTGCTCGCCAAGGACTTCAAGAAGCTCGCCGTCGACCGCGCGCGCGTCGTCCTCGTCGAGATGACCGACCGCGTGCTCGGCACCTTCTCCGCGGCGTCGAGCGAAGAGGCGCGGCGCGAGCTTCGCCTGCGCGGTGTCGTCGTCGAGACCGGACGCTCGATCGTCGCGGTCGACACGAACGCGGTGAAGCTCGACGACGGCACGACGATCCCGACGCGCACCGTCGTGTGGACCGCGGGCGTGAAGGCCAACCCGCTCGCAGACGCGCTCGGGCTCGAGCAGACGCGCCGCGGCGAGATCGTGGTGGGCGACGACCTGACCGTGCCCGGCCATCCCGAGGTGTTCGTGGTCGGCGACCTCGCGGCCGCGCGCGATCGCAAGGGCGCCTTCTATTCGCAGCTCGCGCCGGTCGCAATGCAGCAGGCGCGGTACGTCGCCAAGGTCATCGACCGCCGGAGTCGCGGCAAGCGGACCCCGCCGTTCCGCTACTTCGACAAGGGCAACATGGCGACGATCGGGCGGCGTTCGGCCGTCGCCGAGCTTCCGTTGCGGATCCGCTTCGGCGGCACGCTGGGTTGGCTGAGTTGGCTCGGCCTCCACCTCGTGTTCCTCGTGGGGTTCCGCAACCGGGTGATCGTGTTCGTGAACTGGGCGTGGAACTACTTGCGATGGGATCGCGGCAACCGCGTGATCGTGCGCGAGCCGGACGACGGCCACGGCTGAGGGGCGAGCGACATCGCGCGCTCCCGTCTCACGTCATGGAGCAGCGAGCGCGACCATCAACATGGCACCATGACGCCATGATCTCGCTCGATCTGCGCACCCGCTCCGACGACGACATCCACGCGATCACGCCGTCGGAGCTCTTCGACGAGCAACTTCCTGCACTCGCCGCGGAGCGCTCGCACCTCGCGGTCCCCGGCGCGCGCGAGTTGCACGTGGAGCCGTTCACGTTCGCGACGCCGTCGGGCGCATGGACGATGACCCTCGAGGACGACGCGATCCGCATTGTGCCCGGCGACTCGGGCACCGCGCGCGTGCGACTCTCCGACGAAGACGTGTCGAACCTCGCGAACGACCTCACGACACCGATGACGTACGTCACCGCGGGAACACTGAAGATGGAGCAGGGCAACCTCGGCGACTTCCTCGACTGGTGGGTCGTGCTGCGCTCACTGCTCGATGACCGCGCCGTGCACACCGCGGGCGCGGTGACGTTCCGCGATCGCGACGGCGGCGAGCTCGACCTGCACCGCTCGTTCACGCCCGCCGACGACGACATCGACATCGCGTACTTCCTTGCCGAGGCCGGCTTCCTCCACCTGAAGGGCTGGTTCGACCCCTCCGCCATGGAGCAGATCGCCGGCGACATGGACGCCGCGCTCCCGACGTACGCGCGCGACGACGGCCAGTCGTGGTGGGCGAAGACCGCCGACGGGCGCGACCGATGCGTGCGCATGCAGTCGTTCCAGGAGCACTCGCTGGCGACCGTCGCGCTGCTCGAGAGCGACGCCCTCGCGCGTATCGGCGCGCTGACCGGCGATGGCTACACGCCCCGCCGACTCGGCAACCGCATCGAGGCGCTGGTGAAGCCGATCGGTGTCGTCGAGGGCATCTCCGACGTGCCGTGGCACAAGGACTGCTCGCTCGGCATGCATTCGTACAACTGCTGCGGCCTCACGGTCGGTGTGTCGGTCACGGGTGCCGACGCGGTGTCGGGTCAGTTGCGCGTCGTCGCGGGTTCGCACCGCGCGCTCGTGCAGACCGCGTTCGTGCGGCGCGAGAGCGCGCTGCCGGTGATCGACCTCGCAACCGAGACCGGTGACGTGACCGTGCACTGCAGCTGCACGTTGCACATGGCACAGCCGCCGACCGAGCGCGAGCGCAGGGTGATGTACACGGGCTTCGGACTGCCACCCCTCGCGCCGCCGTCCGAGGCGCGCACGCGCGTGCTCGCGTCGATCTCCGCGGTGCGCGAGTCGTCTTACAAGAAGGTCTCGCAGCCGCCCGCGCCAACCGCGTAGGTCGGCCGCTAACCGATCTCGGCCGACAGGCCCATCCGCGCCCGCACCTCGGGGCGCCGCAGCGGCGGCAGGCTCTTCGGCGGAGTCCGGCGCGTGGGCACCACGCCGAGCAGTCGCTCGGTGATCGCCGCGATGTCGGCTGCGGCCTGCTCGAACGCGGGTGCGAGCAGTGGGTTCGGGTGCCGGATGCCCGACACCTTCCGCACGTACTGCAGGGCGGCCGCGTCGATCTCCTCGCGGGTCGCGGGCGGCTCGAGGCCTCGGAGCTCAGTGATGTTTCGGCACATGCGGACCATCGTACGGGCGCGTCCGCGTCTCGACCGTCGCGCCGGCGGGCACGTTCGAAGTCTTTGCGCGTTCACCCGCGCCTCCCCGCTCATCCTCAGGCGCGTTCTCTTGAATGGGCACCGACGATCACGGAAGGAGGTGATGAACATGCACCACATCCGAAAAGCCATCGCGGCGACGGCTGTCACCGGTGCCCTCGTCTTCGGCGGGGCGGCCGCCGCTCATGCGGCGACGACCACCACGACGAAGACGCCGACGACGTCGACCTCGAGCTCCAGCTCGAGCGGCTCGTCGACGGCTCCGAGTGGCAGCGCGGCCAAGGCGAACTGCCCGAACATGTAGCGCTTCGGCGCTCGTCCCACCTTGCGAGACGGCTTCCGGTGCTCCGGCCGGGAGCCGTCTGCGCTTTCTGGTCGCACTCGCTTCGCTGGCCGCTCCTGGCCGCAAAGCGACCCGCCCGTTCTTGCCAGAACGCTCACTCCGGAAGGATCGACCGTGCGTGCCCACCGGCTCGTCAGCCTCGTCATCGCCACCGCGTTGCTGCTCGGCGCGTGCGCGGGCGCGAGCGCGACGTCGACCGCCGGTAACACGAGTGCCGACGACCTCGTCTCGATCGGCGCGGGGTTGCAGGGTCCGTCGGGCACGACGGCCTCGGCGTACGCGACGGGCCTCACGCACGTCGCCGCGCTCGCGTTCGACGACTCGAATCGCTTGTGGGTCGCGACCGCGGGCTACGACGACGACGGCACCGACGCGGTGTACGTCGTCGGTGCGAGCGGTGCAACACCGCGCAAGGTGATCGCGTCGCAGCACACGCCGCTCGGGCTGCTCTGGTACGAAGGCGCGCTGTACGTCGCGTCGAAGCGGCGGGTCGACGTGTACCGCGGCTTCGACGGCACGCGGTTCGCGAGTCATTCGACGATCCTCACGTTGCCGAGCGGTGTCGGCGAGGTGAACGAGCTCGTGCTCGCGCCGAACGGCCGCTTGCTGCTCGGCGTCTCGGCCGCGTGCGACCACTGCACCGTGAAGGTCGCGGACTCCGCCGCGATCCTCTCGTTCCGTCCCGACGGCTCCGATCTGCGCGTCTACGCGAGCCGCATCCGTGCCGCGGTCGGTCTGACCTTCTTCCCCGGCACGAGCGACCTCTTCGTGACGATGAACCAGCGCGACGATCTGGGCTCGAACACGCCCGGTGACTGGCTCTCGGTCGTGAAGGACGGCGACGACTGGCAGTTCCCCTCGTACTACGGGCAGACCAGTGCGACCTACGAGTCGGAGCCGCGCCCCGTCGCCGAGCTCGACGAGCACGCCGCGGCGAGCGGGGTCGCGATCGTCACCGGAGAGCTCGGCGCGAGCGTCGGCACCGCCGCGCTCGTCGCGGAATGGGCGGACGGCAAGGTGCTGCGCGTCGCGCTGCGAAAGAACGGCTCGACGTATGCGGGCACGGTGCATGCATTCGTCACCGGGCTGAAGCGCCCGGTACCGGTGATCCGGCACGGCTCCACGGTGTTCGTCGGCGACTGGGCGACCGGAAAGGTCTACGCGATCAGTCGCTCGTGAACGCGGCCCGCATCACCGTGCGCCCCTCGTTCGCGAGCGCACCGAATCCGTACGTGCCCTGTTCGAGCAGCTCGCGCGCGGCCTGCGCGACCGCGCCGGCGGCGACGGCCGCGAACGTGCCGCCGACCGACACGCGTCCGACGCCGAGCGCGCCGAGCTCCGCGATCGTCGGCGCACCGGGAACCGCGATGACGTTCACGGGAAGATCGACCGACTCGACGACGCGCTTGATATCGGCCGCGTCGCGGATGCCCGGCGCGAACAGCACGTCGGCTCCGGCTTCTTGATAACGCTGCAGGCGCGTGATCGTGTCGTCGAGGCTCGGATTGCCGCGTAGGTAGTTCTCGGCGCGCGCGGTGAGCACGTAATGCGCAGCGCCGCGGTGCGCGACCTCCGCCGCCGCGGCGATGCGCTCGGCGGCGAGACCGATCTCGTAGATCGGTTCGTCGGACCGGCGCGCGTAGTCCTCGATGGAACCGCCCGCGAGACCGGTCGCGACCGCGAGCTCCATGTTCGCCGCGACCGTCTCGGGATCGTCGGCGAAGCCGTTCTCGAAGTCGCAGCTCACGGGCAGGTCGACGGCCTCCACCATCGCGGCCGCGTGGGCCAGCACCTCGTCGCGTGTCACTCCCCCGTCGAGCCGGCCGAGGGTCGCGGCGTGCCCGGAGCTCGTCGTCGCGATCGCCTCGAAACCGAGCGTTTCGAACACCTTTGCGAATCCCGGATCCCATGCGTTCGGCAGCAGGAGCGGGGTCGTGCCGCGATGGCGCGCGAGAAAACGCTCGGATTTGTCAGCTGGGCTCGGCATGAGTTCCCTAACCTAGCCAGGCCGTCGCTCCGGGCGGCAGGGGGATTCGGGGGGGGTCATGGACATCAACGCCGAGTTCGTCGTGCGCGCGATCGGCGTCGTCGCGTCGCCGCGCGACGAGGCGATCGATGACGACTGGGGCGCGATCGAAGCGACGATCACGCTCCATGCGCCCTACGGCGCGGAGTCGGTGCGCGGCCTCGACGCGTTCAGTCACATCGACGTCGTGTTCCTGTTCGATCGCGTCGCCCCCGACTCGGTGCAGACCGGTGCGCGCGTGCCGCGCAGCAACCCCGCGTGGCCGGAGGTCGGGATCTTCGCCCAGCGCGCCAAGATGCGACCGAACCGCATCGCGGTGACGACATGCGAGCTCGTGGCCGTCGATGGCGCGACCGTGCGGGTGCGCGGGCTCGACGCGATCGACGGCACTCCGGTGCTCGACGTCAAGCCCTACATGACCGAATTCGGACCGCGCGGCGAAACACGCCAGCCGTCGTGGTCCCACGAGCTGATGGCCGGGTACTGGTGATGGACACGACATGGAAGCTTCCCGACGGCGCGGTCGTACGGCCCGCGCGCCACGAAGATCTCGACGCGCTCTACGCGCTCGTCGCCGATCGCGGTGTGCCCGAGGACGCGATCGACCTGCGGCTCGTCGTCGAAGGTGACGAGGCCGGCATCGAAGGCACGGCGGTCGTCGAGCAGGACGGCCAGGTCGCCGCGACCGCGACGCTGCTCGAAGAGAACCTCGTCGTCGGCCTGACCGAGATCGACGTCGGTCAGGTCGAGCTCGTTGCGACGCGACCCGACTTCGAGCACCGCGGTTACATCCGCGCGCTCATGCAGTGGTGTCACGCGCGCTCCGACGCGCTCGGTCAGGTCGCGCAAGTGATGATCGGGATCCCGTACTTCTACCGGCGGTTCGGGTACGTGTACGCGATCGAGATGCACCCGTACGCGTCGCTCGAAGGCGCGGCGGAGTGTCCGGAGACGATCGACGTGCGGCTCGCCACCGACAGCGACATCCCGGAGATGGCCGGCCTGCAAGCGCGGCTGCAGCAAGGCTTCGGTCTGTCGATGCCGCACAGCGACGAGACGTGGCAGTGGCTGCTCGACCGCGAGGGCACGCACCAATGGGTCGCAACCCGACGCCACGAGTTCGTCGGCTGCGCGCGCACGACACCGGTCGACAGCGACGAGCCGATGATCGTCGCCGAGATCGCGACCGCCGACGCGGAGGCGACGGCCGCGCTGCTCGCGACCGCACGCGGCCCCGACGGCGAACGCGACGTGACCGTCGAGCTGCGCCCGAACGTTCCGGGACTCGATGCGATGGTCGGTGCACCGCAACGCTCCGACTGGTACTACGTGCGGGTCTCCGACCCGGCCGCGCTGCTCGGCGCCCTGCGTCCCGAGCTCGAGCTGCGGCTCGCGAACTCGGAGTTCGCGAGCGCGGACCGTCTCGTGGAGCTCTCGTTCTGGGAGTCGCAGCTCGCGTTCCCGATCGCGAACGCGCACGTCGGTCCGATCACGACCGGCGGACCGCGCCAGATCATCGTGTCGCAAGGTGGTTCCGGGCTCCCACCCGACGCGTTCCCGCACCTCGTGCTCGGATGCGGCGCCGACGGCCTCGAGGGCCGCTTCCCCGACGCGTTCCTCGGCGATCAGACCGACCTCATGCGAGTGCTGTTCCCGCCGCTGTCGGCCGACCTCCTCACCTTCTACCTCGCGGGGTAGTCGGGTCGGGGCTCCGGCGGTACCGTCGCCGCGCCGTCACCCCGGAGGTCGCCATGCGCTTCAACCTGCCGTTCGAGAAGATGCCGACCGCGTGGTTCAACGCCGTCCCGCGCCTGCCCGAGCCGATGCAGCCGCCGTTGCATCCGGGGACGCGTGAGCCGATCGGACCCGCCGATCTCGCGCCGCTGTTCCCGATGGGGCTCATCGAGCAAGAGGTGAGCGGCGCGCTCACGATCGACATCCCCGGCGGCGTGCTCGACGTGCTGCGGCTCTGGCGCCCGACGCCGCTCGTGCGCGCCGAGGCGCTCGAACGCGCGCTCGGCACACCCGCGCGCATCTACTTCAAGGACGAGTCGGTGTCGCCCGCGGGATCGCACAAGCCGAACACGGCCGTCGCGCAGGCGTACTACAACGCGCAGGAAGGAACGAAGCGACTGGCGACCGAGACCGGTGCCGGCCAGTGGGGCACCGCGCTGAGCTTCGCGTGCGCGCAGTTCGACATCGAGTGCAAGGTGTACATGGTGCGGAGCAGCTTCGAGTCGAAGCCGTACCGGCGCGTGATGATGGAGACGTGGGGCGCGGAGTGCGTGCCGTCGCCCGTTGCCGACACCTCGAGCCCCGGCTCGCTCGGACTCGCGATCTCCGACGCGGTCGCCGACGCCGCGAGCCGTGACGACACGCACTACTCACTCGGCTCGGTGCTCAACCACGTGCTCCTGCACCAGACCGTCATCGGGCTCGAAGCGAAGGAACAGCTCGCGATGGCGGGCGAATCGCATCCCGACGTCGTGATCGCACCGTGCGGCGGTGGCTCGAACCTCGGCGGCATCGCGCTGCCGTTCATGGAGGACGCGCGCGTACGCCTCCTCGCGGTCGAGCCGACCAGCTGCGCGACTCTCACGTCGGGCCAGTTCGACTACGACTTCGGCGACACCGCGGGCATGACGCCGTTGCTGCCGATGTACACGCTCGGCAAGGACTTCATGCCGCCGACGATCCACGCCGGCGGTCTGCGCTACCACGGGGACGCGCCGATCATCTCGCTCCTCGTGAAGTGCGGGCGCATGGACGCGGTCGCGTACCCGCAGTCGAAGACGTTCGAAGCCGCCGCGCTGTTCGCGAAGGTCGAGGGAAGGATCGCCGCGCCCGAGACCGGGCACGGCATCCGCGCCGCGATCGACGAGGCGCTCGCGTGCAAGGAATCGGGCGAGGAGAAGGTGATCCTCTTCAACTACTCCGGTCACGGACTGCTCGACCTCGCCGCCTACGACGACTTCAACCACGACCGCCTCATGGACGTGTAGGCACACGAGCGGCGAGCGGAGCGAGCCCGACCGGTAAGGACAGTCAGTCTCCGCGCAGCAGGGTGGTGATCCGCGTGCGCGCGGCGTGGCGTCCGGGAACGGCGGCGACGAGGTTCGCGAGCAGCAACGCACCCAACGCGATCACGAAGATCGCGCCGGTCGGAACACTCGGGCGCGGGACCGCGTGGATCTCGCGCGCGAACAGCTCCCACAACGAGCGTCCCGCGATGATCCCGACGGGCACGCCGACGACGACCCCGATCAACACCGCCGTGGTCGCCTGCCACGCGACGACCGCGGCGAGCTGCCGGCGCGTGAAGCCGAACGTCTTCAGCAACGCGAGGTCGTACCGACGGCTCCGGACCGACGCGACGAGCGTGAGCCCCAACGCGAACAGCGCGCCGAGCGCGAGCGCGCCACCGAGCACGAGCGGTGTGCCGTCGATCGATCGGTCGTTGGAGATCTCGGCAGGGTGCTGCACGGGCGTCACCGTCACGCCCCAGTTCGTCGGGAGGCTCAACGAGTCCGCGATCCGGTCGAGCCCGCGCACCGCGGCCGCGCGGTTCACGCCGGGTCGGAAGCGCACGAAGATCGCGTTGGGTCCTTTGGGTCGGTTGCCCGCGGCATTGCGGAGCCCCTCGGGAAGGAGCGACGCGTCGAGCACCGCGCCGGTGCCCATCTCGAGATGCGCGCTCCCCGCGCCGCTGCCGCCGATCGCCGGCAGGCTCGCAGTCCCCGCGATCGTGAGCCGCGTCGGTGCGCGAGCGCCGGTGTCGACCTCGACCGTGTCGCCGACCTGGCGGTGGAGCTCGGCGAGCGTCGTCGCGCCGAGCACGATCTCGTTCGCGCGTTCGAGGCCCCGACCCGAGAGCAGCGGCGGTGCGACCGCGGCGCCGGGCGTTGCGCCGATCAGCGGCACGGTCAGACCTTGGATGCGCGCGGTGCTGAAATAGACGCCGCTCCACGCGGCGAGGTCGTGGTCGCGCCGGAGCGCCGACTCGGCCTGCGCGCGCGGGACCGCTCCGACTCCCCCACCCCCGCTCAGCTCGTCGTTCCAGTTCCACCCGTACAGCGCGGGTCGCGACACGAGGACGTGCAGGCTCGCGCCGAAGGTCAGCGTGCCGACGACGACTGCGATCGCGAGCGCGGTGCCGACGACGGCCGAGCGGACGGGTACGTCGCGGCGCCGGCGCCCGGGATCGAGCGCGAAGCGCACTCCGGTGAGCGCGGGCGTCGGCAGGTACGACGCGCCGGCCGTCCACGACGCCCGCCGCCGGCGCGATCCTTCGGCCATTGCGTGGTGCACGGCGTCGCGCGCGGCCAGGAGCGCGGCCGCGACGCCGAGGAACCCGAGCAGCACGAGCATGCCGAAGCCGACCACGGTCGCGTCGAGGGTGATCCCGCGATGCGGGTACACGTGACGCGCGGGACCGAACGGCGCGAGCGGTGACAGCGCGAGCGCCACGAGCCCGGCCACCACCACGCCACCCGTGATTGCGCCGAGCGCGCCCACGAGCGCGGACGTCGCCGTCATCGCCGGTGTCGCACCCAGCGCGCGAACGGTGTCGAGCTCCTCGCGGTCGACGCGCAGGAGCCGGGCGATGGCCTGGGTCGCGAGCACGAGCACCGTGAGGGCGGCGATCCCGCCGAACACCGCGAGCGCGATCGATTCCGGTTCCACCGCCCGTTCGGCCTTTGCGATCGCGCCCGACGACACCGTGACGTGCGTCGCGAGGACCGGGTTGATGCGCGCGAGCTCCGACTCGACGGTCGCGCTGTCGCGCGCGCCGTGATCGAGCACGGCCGCAGTGGTGGTGCTCGACGCGCAGCACGCGACCAGCCGGCGCGTCAACGCGGGCGTGAAGAGCACGAAGTTCGACGCCTGGGCGTCGACGTCGTCCTGGACGATCGCGGTGTTCTGGACGCCGAAGCCGACGATCCGGATCGCGACCGTTCGGTACGGATGCGGGCGCCACTCGTCGCCGCTCGGGCCCGGCGCGGCCTCCTGCGCGTTCGTGTAGAAGCCCATCGGGAGGACCTCGCCGAGGTGGAAGTGCAGGAGTCTCGCGATCGCGGCCGACATCACCATCTCGTCGGCGCGGGCAGGATCGGCGGCGCGGCCCTGCGTGATCGTCACGCGGTCCTGGTCGAAGCCGAGGCCGTCGACGCTCGCCTCGGTGCTGACCTCGAAGTTGGCCGGCAGCGGACCCTTCGGCACGATCTCCGACCCGTCGGGCGCGAGCGCGGCGTTGTTGAGTTGCGCCGAGCTCTCCAGGTGCCGCACGTGCGGGAGGTGCGCGATCCGAGTCAGCCGCGACGCCGCGTAGCCGGATGTCGCGCCGTCGAGGCCGTAGAGCGCAGTCGGAAACGTCATGTCGGACGGATGCGTGCTCGCGAAGAACGCGGGATACGACGACTGCGTGCGGCGCGCACCCGCGACCGATGCCAACGCGAGCCCACCGAGCGATCCCACCAGCAGGGTCAGCGCGACGTAGCCCGTCCCGCGCCGCCTGATCGTGGTCCGGAACCGGTACCACGCGAACCGCCCGACCTGCCCCATCGCCTCGCAGTGTCGCGTTCCGAGGGTGAGCGACCAAGGTGGCGGCCCGGCGCGCTCGTGGGGTGCTACCACCACACGTCTACTGGTCCGACTCGCAGGCTCGCCCGACCCGGCGCCGAATGGGAGTCGGCGAGGTCGCTTGCTCGCTCCGCTCGCCGCTCGTTCGCTTGCGGCTATTGGTGGAGCTACTGCCCGAGCTCGCCGATCACCGCGATGTCCTCGGGCGTCGCGCTCGCGCCGTAGGGCGGGCTGTAGAGACCCGCGCGATCGCCGTTGAACGAGAGGCCGTAGAGAACGCTCTCATCTTCGGGATCCGACTCGCCCTCGAAGCGCACGACGTCGGTGATCGTGAGGGTCGACGCGTCGATCTCCTTGCCGCACTGCCGGCACCGCAGCTTGCCGCCGGTCACCGCGAAGAAGTCGTGCGAGTAGCCGTCGTCGCGGAGGCGGTCGATCGCCTCAGTGAGCGTCTCCATCTCCTCAGTGCTCATTGGGCCGCTCCGACCTTCGGCGCTCGATCCCGAGCGCGACGAGTTGGATCACCGCTGACCGCGCCGGCGGTCTGCGCCTCGCGCTCATTGGGCCGGTGCGGCCTCGTCCGGAGCGTCGCTGTGCGTGTCGCCGAGCGCGGCCTTGAGCCGCTCGACCGTCGAGTCGTCGAGGTTCGCGTACACGAGCTCCGCGCCGCTGAAACGTTCGAGCTCGGCGGCCAGCGCGTCGCGCTCGAGCTTGATCACGAGGAGGACGATGGTCGCGGTGCCGGGCTGCACGACATCGCGGAACCACTTCACCCATTCGTCGGAGATCCCGATGTCCATCACCTTCGCGGTGACCGCGCCCGCGCCCGCGCCCACCGCGGCACCCGCGAGCCACCCGACCGGCCCGCCGACGAAGAAGCCGATGAGGCTCGTCCACACCGCACCCGACAGCGCGCTGCGACCGGGCGTCGGGTCGGTCGTCTCGCGCACGTGCGTGCGTCCGTCGACGTCCTTCACGACGATGACCGCGTCGACGATCTCGAACCCGCCCTTCGACGCGACCCGCGCCGCGGCGGTGAGGAACTCCTGCGCGCGGAACACGTCGCCGAACGAGATCCCGACGATCGTCTCGGGGAGGTGCTCGGGATTGCGGTTGACCATGCGATACCTCCCGGCCCGGCCTTGCCGGCCCGCAGTCCGGACCCGCTTCGGATGCTACGCGGTCGCGTGGCACCGGCCATCTAGCGTGACGGCATGGCATCGGTGGAATGGGTCGATCTCCTCGATCCCGACGAAGCGACCCTGCGCGCGCACTTCGACGGCCGGCTCCATCCGCTCGCGCTCGACAACCTGACCGCGCCTGCGGTGCACGCCGACGACCCCCGCCCGAAGCTCGAGAGCCACGGCAACTACGTGTTCGGCATCCTGCTCGTGCCGGTGGAGGTGCCCACCGAGGACCGCGTCTACTACCAGGAGATCGACCTCGTCCTCACCGAGGCGCTGGTGCTCACGGTGCGCAAGACGCCCGAACGCGGCGAGCCGATCGACCTCTCCGACGTTCGCTCCGAAGGGCACGGCCAGCTCACCGCGGGGATGCTCGCGTACCGCATCTTCGACCAGGTCGCCGAGGCCTTCCTCGACCTCGTCGACGATCTGCACGACGAGGTCGACGAGCTCGAGGACCACGTCGAGGAGTGGAGCAACAACGTCGTACGGCACCGGCTCTCCGACCTGCGCCACGACCTGCTGCACATCCGCAAGACGCTCGCGCCGACGCGTGACGCGGCGCGACGCGTCGTCGACGACCGCGTCGAGCTCGACGACGGTGAGCTGTTCGCCCGCGACGTCGAGCTCCACTTCGGCGACACCTACGACAAGCTGCTGCGCGCGAACGACGGTCTCGAGTCGGCGCGCGACCTCATCGCCGGTGTGCGCGACTACCACCAGTCGAAGATCTCGAACGATCAAAACGAGGTGATGAAGCGGCTGACCGCGGTCGCGTCGATCCTGCTGCTGCCGACGTTCATCGTCGGGCTGTACGGCCAGAACTTCAAGCACATCCCCGAGCTCGGGTGGGCGCAGGGCTACGGCTTCTCGTGGCTGCTGATCGTCACGACCACCCTCGTCCAGCTCTGGTACTTCCGCCGCAAGCAATGGATATAGGCAGATGGCACGCCTCGAATTCGAGTACGTCCGCTCCGCCACGGCGGTCGATCAGCTGCCCGGTACCCGCTGCGAGCTCGCGGTCGTCGGCCGATCGAACGTCGGGAAGTCGTCGCTCCTGAACGCGGTCTCGGGACGCAAGCACCTCGCGCACACGTCGAAGACGCCCGGCCGCACGCAGACGCTCAACCTGTTCGCGCTCGGCGGCGACGGCACCCGCACGATGGTCGACTGTCCCGGCTACGGATACGCGGCGACGTCGAAGACGACGCGCGCCGCATGGCAGCCGATGATCGAGCGCTACCTCGTCGAACGCGACGGGCTCACGATGGTGCTCGTGCTCGTCGACGGCGAGATCGGGCCGACGAAGCTCGACGTGCAGATGCTCGACTGGCTGCGCGAGAACGCGCTCCCCCACACGGTGGTCGCGACGAAGCACGACAAGGTGCGACCCGCGAAGCGCGACAAGCGCCGGCGTGAGCTCGCGCAGGGGTGCATGCTCGACCCCGGCGACGTGGTGTGGGTGAGCGCGGTGAAGCAGACGGGGATCGATCGGCTTCGCGACCTCGTGCGCCTGTGGCTCGATGCTTGATGGTCGCGCTCGCTCCGCTCGCCGCTCCTGACGCCTCAGGCTCCGGGGCGGCCGGCCCGCGAGGCGACCCGGCCGTTCCTGCGGGAACTGTGCGTCAGGGTGTCGCGCTGCCGACCCATTCGAAGTAGTCGGGGCTGCGGTTCAGCCATAGCCCGCCCCAGCGGAATCCGGCTCGTGCGAGGGCGGCGATCGTCGCGGGGCGGCTCGTCGCGGCGCCCGGGAGCGCGATGCCGATCCCCCAGGTGTGGCGCGACAACTCGAGACGCGCCGTGAGCGGCTCCGCCTCGAAGCCGACGGGCGATGTCGTCGAGTGCAGGCCGGCGTCGTCGAGCGCGGTCTTCAATGCGGAGGCGATGCCCCGGTTGACGCGGATAGGGCCGAGGCCGGTCACGTCGATCGTCACGATGTTGCGCGCGATCCATGCGGGATCGATGGTCACGAGGCCGTCGCCGGCGCGGCGATACCAGAACTCGCCGAAGCGGGCCTTCACGATCGCCTGCGGCAGCACCGCGTCGCCCTGGCGAAGGTAGGGCGTCTCTCCCGGCGCGCGGAACCGGACCGGCTGCTGCAGTGCGACGCGGATCGCGGTCTCGAGGTCCGAGCGATCGCCGCGGTACGCGACCAACAGGAACCGCGGCGTCGGAACCGCCATCGGACCGTCGTCGCGCACGACGATCTCCGCGGCGCCGACGAGGGAATCGGCGACCACTCCGGTGACGCGCAGCGTCGTGCCGCCGAACGTGAGCGTGCCGCCGACGCCGATCCCGCGCAGCCGCGCCGAGGTCGCGCCGAGCAGCGCGCCGTCGGGCGGGAGGGCGCGCACCACGGCCGCGGCCTTGCCGGGCACGTCGCGCGCGTAGGTCGCGGGATCGATCGCGAGCGCGTCGAGCGGGATGGTCGCGCCGGCGGGCAGGTGGAGGCGCGCGTGGCCGTCGGCGTCGTGTTCGCCCGTGAGCAGGAGCTCGGTGCCGCGCACTTCCGTGACCGCGCGCACGCCGACGATCGCGCGAGTGCGCGCGGTCGCGTCCGCCGGCAGTCCCCCCGTCGTCCACGCGAGCAGCAGCGACGCCGTACCGGGAGCGCGCAGTTGCGGGATCACCGGCGCGGGTCTCGTGGCGACACGGACGGGCGCGGGTCGGCGCACGACCACGACGAGCGCGGCGATGAGTGCCGCAACCAGCGCGATCACACCGGCGACGCGCGCGCGGCGGGGTCGACGGGTCGCCCGCTCGGGCTCGAGGTCGACCAGCACGTGGCGGTCGTCGAGCTGCGCGCGGAGCGCAGGCACCAGGTCGACGGCGATCGGCTCGCCGACCCGCAGCTGCGCGCGGAGGCGCTCGTAGGCGCGCTGTTCGTCGTGGCAGCGCGCGCACGTCGCGACGTGCACGGTGAGCGCCTGCCGTTCGTCGGGCGCGAGCTCGTCGTCGAGCGCGGCCGACAGCAGCGGCGTTGCGTCACGACACCGCACCGCTCGCCCCCTTTCCATCGTCGCGTCCTCGCTCGTCGCGATACGGCGCTTCGACATCGTTGCGACCCGACCGCTCGCCGGCCCCGGGTCTCGACTCGTCGCCCGCGCGGAACCACCGCGCGAGCCGTGAGCGCGCGTGGGCCACGCGACTCTTGACCGTCCCTTCGGGAATACCGAGCACCTCCGCGGCCTCGCGGTAGCGGAGACCCGTGACCTCGACGAGCAGCAGCGGCTCACGCAGCCGCACCGGCAGCGTCCCGAGCGCGGCGACGAGCTCCGCGCGCAGCACCGGGTCGGTCGCGCTCACGATCGTTCCCGCGCCGTCGAGTCGCTCCCGGCGCACGCGACTCCGGATCGCGTCGATGCCGGCGTTGTGCGCGACTCGCAGCAGCCACGTCGAGAAGCGACCCTCGAACGAGTAGTGATCGAGCTTCTGATAGCAGCGCAGGAACGTCTCCTGCGCGACGTCGTCGGCGAGGACGCGGTCGCTGAGGAGATGCGCGAGGAACCGCACGACCGGCTCCTGGTAGGTGCGGACGATGATCTCGAACGCGCGGTGGTCGCCGGTCGCCGCGGTGCGGATGATGTGCGGATCAGCTTCGAGCACGCGGCGGCCCCGGTGAGATGCCGAAGTGTCGTCCACGAAGCGGTCGGCGGGCCAGAGGTCGGGGCGGGCTCAGCACGCGCAGAAATAGGTGCCACGGCCCGGCATGGGCGACGGGGCGATGCTCGTCGCGCTCCCGGGCGCCGCCCATCGTTCGAGGACGCGCCCGCGCGGGTCGACGACGAAGAGGCCGTCGGTCGCGAGCACGTAGAGCGCCTGCCCCGAACGGTCGACCTGCAGCGCGAGGACCGCGCGAGACGACTCGAACGTTCCGGAGTCGGGTTCGAGCGTGCGCGCGTCGAGGCGAACGACGCCGTGCGGACCCGCGTTCGCGTAGAGCGCGTCGCCGGTGGCGGCGAGCACCGCACCCGTGCTGGTCTCGAGATCGCGAACGAAACGGGTGCGCGTCGCGCGCAGTGAAGCGGTGTCGATGCTCACGAACGCGCCCGTCAACCGGTCGCTCACGTAGAGGCGCTTCGAGTCCGCACTCACTGCCAGCGCGGCGTTCGCGCCGCCCTGGATGCCGATGTCCTCGTCGAGCTCGAGGCAGTGCGCCCACTTGTGTTGCAGGTTGAGCACGTGGATCCACGCGTGGTACTGGTCGCCGTCGTCGCCCGAGATCGGCTCGCTCGACGCGTAGAACGTGTAGAGCTGCGTGCCGTCGGGACTCATCGTCTGTGCCAGCGCGTAGCCGGGCATCGGCGCGCGGATGCTGCCGTCGCGGTCGGGCACCGCGCGGATTGCACCCGACGCGAGATCGACCTCGCGGACGGAATAGCGCGTCGGTTTCATCGCGGGCAGGAAGTCGAGGACGAACAGCGTGTGACCATCGGTGCTGAACGCCTCGGGATCGAAGTTGCCGGCGAAGCGGTAGCGGTGCGCGCCGGTCGCAGTCGCGACGTCGACCGTCGTGGTCGCGCGCGGCGACGCTGCGTAGCTCAGGTTGCCGTCGACGAGGGCCACGAAGCGCCCGCCGGGCGACGCCACCCGCACCCGACGGTTGCCGGGCACGTCGTGACTCCAGCGCACGGTGCCGGTCGCGGCGTCAGACGCCACGACGCGCGTGCCGGTCGTCATCGCCTCGGCCTGCACGATCGTCGAGCGATCGGGCGACACGATGCCGTTCGGCGCGCGAAAGCCGACCTGGCCGGTCGCGGTGCGGACCGAGACCATGCCGTCGCTGGTCGCCACGACCACCGCGGGATCGGCGAGCCGGTGCGTTGGCGGCGCCGCGGTGGCCGTCGTTCGCGTGGGCGCCGCGCCGTCGACGGTGCTGCCACAGGCGCCCAGTGCGAGCGCGAGCGCGAGTCCGAGAACGAGTGCCGGGACGAGCCGTCGTGACCGCATCGGAGACCTCCCCCATGGCCGATGCTCATGACACGTCCAGGGCGCTCCGATCGTTCACCATGGCCTCTCGGTGGTACTGCGTTGCCCGGCGATACGCCGGCAACGCAGTACCACTAACCGCGGCGGGCGGCCCGGTACCAACCGCTCGCGGCGGTGTGGAAGGCGGCGAAGCGGTCGCGCAGGGCGCGGTACAGCTCGTGGCGCTCGGGATCGGGGTGGTGGACCTGCGCGACCGGCGGAGGCGGACCAGAGTCCGGGTCGATCTCACCGAGCACGCCGAAGGCGAGGCGGGCCGCGCCGCGCGCGTTCGTGTACTGCGGCTCCGCGAGGCGCTCGATCGCGATGCCGCACGCGTCTGCGAGGAGCTCACCCCAGAGCGCGCTGCGCGCGCCGCCACCGCCGAACGTCATCACGTCGTAGTCGACACCCGTGAACGCGGCGAACGGCTCGAGCAACCACGCCGCGTTCAGCGCGACGCCCTCGTAGACCGCGCGCGTCATCTCCGCGCGCGACGTCGAGAGCCCGAGACCCGCGAAGCCACCGCGTACGTCGTCGTCGGGCGCGGGCGCGATCGACCCGGTGAGCCACGGGAAGTAGATGACGCCGCCGCTGCCGGGCGCGACGCGCGCGGCCGCCGCTTCTGCGCGCGCGAACCCGTCGGCGGGCGGCGCGCCGGACGCGAGCTCGTCGTCGGCGAACACGACCTGATGTAGCCACGTGTCGAGCGCGCGGCCGCCGACACCGTTCTCGGCCATCACGAAGTAACGCTCCGACAGCGGGCTCGGCATGCTCGAGATGCCGTGCGCGAGGTCGGCGGCCTTCGCACCGACGTGCGTCGCCATCACCGACGTCGTGCCGATCACCAGCGCGACGCGCGACGGATCGAGCGCACCGCCGCCGACCGCCGACGTGATGGAGTCGACCGTTCCCGGCATCACGAGCACCCTCGACGGAAGGCCGAGGTGCGCGGCTGCTTCAGAGGTGAGCGGCCCGATCGGCTCGTCGCTCGCAACGATCGGCGGCAGCTGTGCGGGATCGACGCCCGCGCGCGCGACGAGCTCCGGGTCGTACGCGACGCGCGACCACTCGCGGTTGTCGGTGCACATGAGCGGGAACGCGGTCGTCGCGGTCGCGACAATGCGGCCGGACAAGCGCGCGACGAGAGCGTCGACGGGCTCCACGATCGCGGCCACGCGCGCCTCGATCTCCGGATGCGTCGAGCGCAGCACCGCCGCGTGCGCGAGGTCGTCGTTCGGCAGTGGCGGCAGACCGTGCCGGTCGAGCCACAGCATGAAGGCGTCGCCGTCGTCGCGCAGCGGATGATGCGCTTCGCCGCGCGTGTCCATCCACATCACGACGGGCGCGAGCGGAACGCCCTGCGCGTCGATCGCGACGACCGACATGTACTGCGCGGTCACCGCGACCGCGACCGCGCCGTCGGGATCACCGCTGTCGTGCACCGCGAGTCGTGCGCAGCGACCGATTGCCTGCCACCACTGCTCGGCGTCCTGCTCGGCACCGCCGTCGGCGGTGAACGCCGTCGTGAACGACTCGCTCGCGGCGCCCCGCACGAGCCCGTCGCGAGCGACCGCGGCGACCTTCACGCCCGTGGTTCCCAGGTCGATAGCCAGGACGTAAGGTGCAACCGACCGCACGTTCGTGACCCTATCCGAGGCGTCGATGAGCAGCTTCTACCCGTACGCAGACGAGTTCCCGGTCCTGCGCAGCCTTCCCGAAAAGGGTCGACCGCGCGACGAGATCCTGCGCGAGCTGCGCGACATGTCGCAGCGCGAGGACGCGTCGTGGGAGAACGGCAAGGTCTCGGGCTCGATGTACTGCGGTTCGCACGAGCACTACGAGTTCCTGAACGAGGCGTTCGGCTACTACGGCCACATGAACGCGCTGCAGCGCGACGTGTGCCCGAGCTCCACGCGCTTCGAGGGCGAGATCATCGCGATGGGCCTCGAGCTCATGCACTCCGACACGGTCACCGACACGCAGCCGGCCGGTCTCGTCACGAGCGGCGGGAGCGGCAGCATCCTCCACGCGATGCTCTCCTACCGCGAGCAGGGCGCGCGCCGCGGCATCACCCAGCCGAACGTCGTGAAGCCGGAGACCGCGCACCCCGCGTTCGACAAGGCGTGTCACCTCCTCGGCGTCGAGCTGCGCGTCGTGCCGATCGATCTCGCGACCACGCAGGTCGACGTCGACGCGGTGCGCACGGCGATCGACGCGAACACGGTCGCGATCATCGGATCTGCGGGCAACTACGGCTACGGCACGATCGATCCGATCGCGGAGCTCGGCGCGCTCGCGCTCGAACGCGGTGTCGGACTGCACGTCGACGGCTGCCTCGGCGGGTTCATCCTCCCGTGGGGTGAGCAGCTCGGTTACGACATCCCGCCGTTCGACTTCCGCGTTCCCGGGGTCACCACGATCTCGGCCGACACGCACAAGTACGGCTACAGCCTCAAGGGCACCTCGCTGCTGCTGTTCCGCGACATGGCGCTGCGCGACGGTCAGTACTTCTTCCAGACGAGCTGGAGCGGCGGCAAGTACTGCTCCCCCGGCATCGACGGCTCGCGTTCGAGCGGGCTGCTCGCCGCGAGTTGGGCGTCGATGGTGTCGCTCGGCCGCGAGGGCTACTTGAAGTACGCGAAGGCGATCTTCGAGACCGCGTTCGCGATGCAGTCCGACGTGCGCTCGCATTCAGAGCTGCGCATCATGGGCAAGCCGACGTTCTGCTTCTCCTTCACGAGCGACGAGTTCGACATCTATCTGGTGAACGACGCGTTGCGCGAGCGCGGGTGGCGCATGAACGGCCAGCAGTACCCGAACTCGATCCACATGTGCGTCACGCGTCCGCAGACGCTGCCGGGTGTGCGCGACGCATGGACCGGTGCCCTCGCCGAATCGGTCGAGTACGCGCGCCAGCACAAGGACGAGCCCGCGAAGAGCGGCTCGATCTACGGCGGGATCCCGGGCGGCTGGTCGACCGAGGCCGACGAGTTCATCCGTGCGGTCATGGCCGACATGATGGACAAGCACCAGGGCTTGCCCGAGTAGCTCGCTTGGAGTCGCTGCCGATCGTCGACGTCTCGGCGGCGGATCGTGACGCGATCGCGCACGAGATCGACGACGCCTGCCGCGCGTCGGGCTTCTTCGTCGTCGTCGGTCACGACGTGTCCGCGTCGCTGACGGCGCGTGTCGAGTCCCGCGCGCGTGAGTTCTTCGCGTTGTCCGACGACGAGAAGCGCGAAGTCGCGATGCCGCACGGCGGGCGCGCCTGGCGCGGCTGGTTTCCCGTCGGCGGCGAGCTCACGGCGGGCGTGCCCGACATGAAGGAGGGCTTCTACTTCGGCGAGGAGCTCGGTCCCGACGACCCGCGCGTCCGTGCGGGCCGGCCGCTCCACGGCTCGAATCTCTTCCCGCGCCGACCGCCCGAGTTGCGTGCCGCCGTCTTGGAGTACGTCGATGCGGTGACGCGCCTCGGTCACGCGCTGCTCGAGTTGATGGCGCGCGCGTTGGGACTCGACGAGCAGTGGTTCGCGCGCCACCTCACGACCGACCCCGTCGTCCTGTTCCGCATCTTCCACTACCCGCCCCTTCCCGCGGGTGCGACGCCGAACCAGTGGAGCGTCGGCGAGCACACCGACTACGGGCTCATCACGATCCTCGGGCAGGATGCGTCGGGGGGTCTCGAGGTGCACGGTCCCGACGGTTGGATCGCGGCGCCGCCGGTGCCGAACGGCTTCGTCGTCAACCTCGGCGACATGCTCGAGCGCATGACCGGCGGGCGCTACAGGTCGACGCCGCACCGCGTGCGTAACACCACCGGCGCCGACCGCATCTCGTTCCCGCTGTTCCTCGACCCCGCGTGGGACGCCGATGTATTGCCGATCCCGGGCATGACCGACCCGACGTCGGACGCGACCGGCCGCTGGGACGGCGCCAGCGTGCACGAATGGTCGGGCACCTACGGCGACTACCTGCTCGCGAAGGTCGGCCGGGTGTTCCCCGCGCTGCTGGGCGAGGTCTTGCCCGATTCGACGGGTCCCTGAAGCGCGTTCGATCGCTCGGACCGGCGGCTGGAACCGGTCAACGCGTCCCGAGGTGGCGGCGGAAGAAGTCGATGACGATGTCGGCGCGCTGCACGCGATGGCGCGGCGCACCAGAACGCGACAGCTCGTGGCCTTCACCCGGGAAGCGCACGAACTCCGGTGTGCGCCCGAGGAGCCGCAGCGCGACGAACAGCTCCTCGGCCTGGTTCACCGGACAGCGGAGATCGTCTTCGGAGTGCAGGATGAGCAGCGGCGTGTTCATGGCCCGCACGAACTTGATCGGTGACTGGCGCAGGTAGGGCTCGGGATCGTCGATGTGGCGCACGCCGACGTAGCTCACGAACGAGCCCGCGATGTCGGAGCCGTGATCGAGCGTGAGCAGGTTGTTCACCGAGCGCTCGGAGATCGCGGCCGCGAAACGGTCGGAGTGCCCGATGATCCACGACGTCATGTAGCCGCCGTAGCTTCCGCCCAGCACACCGATGCGGTCGGGGTCGATCCAGTCGTTGCGCTTCAGCGCCTCGTCGACGCACGCCATGACGTCGTCGTAGTCGACGCCGCCCCAGCCCGAACCGGGGTCGGTCTCGCACTCGGGCCAGCGGATCGCGCGACCCCAATCCTGCGAGTAGCTCGCCGAGCCGCGCGGGTTGCAGTACAGGACGCCGAACCCCGCGCCGACCTCGAGCTGGAACTCGTCGAAGCAACGACTGCCGTAGTGCGAGAACGGACCGCCGTGGATGTTGAGGAGCAGCGGCACGCGCTCGTCGGGATCGTGCTCGGGCTCGATGATCCAGCAGTCGACGTCGACGCCTTCCGCGGGCGAGGCCGTGAAGGCGGTCGGCTCGGCGATCGTGCGGCCCGCATCGCGGAGCGCGGCGGTCACGTCGGTGATCTGCGTCTCCCGACCATTCGCGACGACGAACACGTCGGGAAGCGAGCCCGGCGCGCCCGCGACGAACGCGATCGTGTCACCGGCGGCGTCGAAGCCCGACAGCATGCGCTCGCCCGTGACGATCGGCTCGCACGCGCCGGCGCGCGTCGCCGCCGCGCGCCAGAGGTGCGCGCAGCCTCCGGTCTCGACCATGAACAGGATCTCGTCGTCGCGCCACTGCGGACCGCGTGACGCGGGATACGGCGAGCAGTTGCGGTCGATCGCCTCGGTGAGCACGGCTTCGTTGGAGCCGTCGAGGTCGAGGACCGCGACCTGCCCGTTCCACGGTCCGTCGAGCTCGGGCGGCATGCGGGTGCACGCAAGGCGAGCGCCGTCGGGCGACCACGCCGGCAACGCGTAGACGGGTCCCGTCGTCGTGACCCGCTGCGGAGCGCCGCCCGCAAGGTCGGCGACGAAGAGGTCGAGGGCCCAGTCGATGTCCCACGTGTCGTGGCGCGCCGACGCGAACGCGAGGCGACGGCCGTCGGGCGACCACGCGAGCCCACCCGCCTCGAACGGGCCGTCGGTGACGACGCGCGGCTGCGAGGACGCAGCCGCGTCGACGACGAACACGCGCGATGGACGGTCGGTTATCCAACCCTCGTTGTCGAGACGCGTGAAGAGCCGCTCGATGCGGCGCGGCGACATGTCCTTCTCTTTGCGCTCCTCGCCCGGCGCGCCGTAGCGCTCGCGGTCGGGGTCGCGCGCGACGAACCCGAGGGACGAGCCGTCCGGACACCACTCGATCTCCGTCGGCGACGACGGGCACGCGCACACGACGACCGGTTCGCCGCCGCTCGCGTCGACGACGTGGATCTCCGACACCGCCTGGTCGTCGTCGACGGGGTGACTCGTGAACGCGATGCGCCGCCCGTCCGGCGACCAGCGCGCGAGCCCCGCGCTCGCGCCGGCCCCGGAGAGCACGACGGGATCGCCCGACCCGTCGCACGAGGAGACCTCGACGCGGGAGGCGTAGCGGTTGTGCTCCAGGTCGACGGTGGTGATGGTGTACGCGACGCGGGCGCCGTCCGGGGCGAGCCGGGGATCGGACGCGGTGGCCAGCAGCGCGACGTCTTCAGGTCGGAAGCCGAGCATGCCGGGACGCTACCCAACCGCGGCCCCGACTTCTCGGGATGCGGGTTCCCATAATCTGCCGTCGTGGCCGAGCTCCATACCGACGGACTGCGCGTCTACTACGAACGCCGCGGCAGCGGGCCGCCGCTGCTCCTCCTCAACGGCTCCGGCGCGACGCTCGCCACGAGCGGGATGCTCCTCGACCTCTTCACCAGCCGCTTCGACGTCGCCGCGCACGATCAGCGCGGCCTCGGGCGAACCGACGTGCCGTCGGGCCCGTATTCGATGGCCGACTACGCGCACGACGCCGTCGCGTTGCTCGACGCGCTCGCATGGGAGCGCGTGCGGGTCGTCGGCATCAGCTTCGGTGGAATGGTGGCGCAAGAGCTCGCAGCGACGTTCCCGGATCGCGTCGCGCGGCTCGCGCTCGTGTGCACGTCGCCGGGCGGCGCGAGCGCGTCGTATCCGCTGCACGAGCTCGCCGATCTCACGCCCGACGCGCGCGCCGCGCTGCGTCCGCAACTGCTCGACACGCGCTTCACACCCGAATGGCTCGCCGCGCACGAAGGCGACCGCCGGCTCGCGGCGATGATGGCCGACCGCGAGACCGCGCCCGCGGGCAGCGAGCGGGCGCGCGGCGAGATCGAGCAGCTGCGGGCGCGCGCCGGCCACGACGTTCTCGACCGGCTCGGCGCGATCACGTGTCCGACGCTCGTCGCGAGCGGTCGCTACGACGGCATCGCGCCGGTCGCAAACGGGGAGGCGATCGCACAACGGGTGCCGAACGCGGAGCTGCGCGTCTACGAGGGCGGTCACGCCTTCTTCGCGCAGGACCCCGGTGCGCTCCCCGAGATCCTCGATTTCCTCGCGGCCGCCGCGCCGCCGGTCTTTGCCGGACCTTGAGGTGCTGCACCACGAAGAGTCGTAATCTCGACGCTCCCGGTGGGGTCGGGCGGCAGAGGTTGGAGCACATGGGTGGGGCCGGCTGGCACAGCGACACTCCGGTTCCCGGAGCGCCGCCGGCGCCGCCGCTGGCAGCCGCGTTTCCACCGCCGTTGCCGTCGCCGCCGCCCCTCGTCGACGTCAAGGTCGTCCGGGTGCCGATCAAGGCGCTGGCCGTGCTGGTCGTGCTGGTCGTGGGCGTCCTCGTCACGATCAACCTGGTCCACAACGGCAACCGCTCCCTCGCGTCGAGGCAGGGCACGGGCTCGATCGTCAGCGAAACGCCGGGCGTCGTCGACCTGCGATCCGGCCTCTCGCAGCTGGCCGACGACCTGGAGCCGATCGCCACCGACGGGAGCGCCGGCAAGTTCGACGCGCTGGCCGCGGAGTGTCGGAAGCTCCGGACCGACGCCGAGGCAGCACAGGGCCGGGTGACGGCCGGAATCGGCGCCGACATCCGGACGCACGTGCAATCGGCGCTGACCGTCTTGACCCAGGGAACGCAGTCGTGCGCGGCCGGCGACTATGCGGCCGCCGCGCAGTCGTTCAACCAGGGACTCGCCGAGCTGACCCAGGCGACGATCGCGCTCAACGGCTGAGCGGCAGCGCGTCCTGCAACGCGCGCGCGATCGGCTCGAGACGCGCGGGATCGAACGGCGCGCGGAAGCCGACGATGATGTGCTGCGCGCCGGCGTCGACGAGTGCCGATGCGTCGGCGGCAACCTGCGCGGCATCCGCGCCCGATCGCACCTGCACCGAGACTTCGATCTGCGCAGGGTCGCGCCCGACGTCGGCGCAGTGCCGGTGCAACACCTCGATCTTGTGCGCGAGCACCTCGGGGCTCGCGCCCGGAGCGTTCCACTGGTCGGCCCACCGCGCCGCGATCCGAAGCGTGCGCTTCTCGCCACCGCCGCCGATGAGGATCGGCGGGCGCGGCTTCTGCACCGGCTTGGGCTCACAGCGCGCGTCGGTCAGCTGGTAGTAGCGGCCGCGGAACGACGCGGTCTCCTTCGTGAGGAGCAGGTCGATCACCTCGCACGCTTCCTCGAGGCGATCGAAGCGCTCCCGCAGCGGCGGGAGGTCGATCCCGTACGCAGTGCTCTCCTCCTCGTTCCAGCCCGCGCCGATGCCCAGCTCGAGCCGCCCGTCGGAGATCACGTCGACGCTCGCGGCGATGTTCGCGAGCAGCGCGGGGTGGCGGTACGGATTGCCGGTCACCATCACGCCGAGCCGGATGCGGCGCGTGATCGTCGCGAGCGCCGCGAGCATCGTCCAGCCCTCGAAGCACGGACCGGTCCGGTCGTCCTGGAGGATCGGATAGAAGTGGTCGAAGTTCCAGCCCGCGTCGTAGACGTCGATGTCGTCGGCGGCGAGCCACATGTCGCGCATGGACCCCCAGTCGGAGTCCTGCGGAACGGTCTTGAACGACACGCGCATGGCTTCGACGCTACTGCCGCGATCCCCCGCGACCGGGCCGGTACGGTGACGCCGTGCGTTGGTTGCGTCTGCTGACGCTCTCGCCCTGGCGGCGCGCACCCGGCCGTCTGCTCCGCGCACCGTCATTGTTCGCGTCGATCGCGGTCGCCGCGCTCGTGCTCGGCATCGCCGCCGGCTCGCGCCCGCTCTTCTCCTCGTCGGCCGGGACCGCGGCGCTGCGTTCCGACGTCGATCAGGGTTGCGCGTCCGACGTGGGTCTGCGCGTCCAGCGCCAGGCGTCGACGGTCTCACCCGCGCCGGCGACGGCGGGCGGCGCACTGCGACCCGCGGTCGACGTGCCGGTCGGCACGACGACGCTCGACGCCGACGTGGCGAAGCTGCCCGCCCTCTCGCCCGTGGTCATCACCGTCTTCGGCGGCACGATGCGGCTCGGCCCGCAGGGCGGCGCGTCGAGCGCTTCGATGCAGGTGCTCGCTCGGACGGGCTTCGAGCACCACGTCGACGTCGTCCACGCCGTCGCGGCGCCGGGCATCTGGATCCCCGACACGACCGCACGCACGCTCCACCTTGCGGCCGGCGATCGCGTCGTGCTCTCCGACAACTTCGTCGCCACGCCGCTCGTCGTGCACGCGGTGTTCCGCGACCTCGCCGGCGGGCGTCGCGACCGCTCGTGGTGCTCGCTGCAGCAGGCGCTCGACGGCTACGGCGTGGCGGTCCCGTCGCCGACCGGGTTCCTCGATCGGTCGACGCTGCTCGGCGTGTCGTCGCGCGCGCACATGCCTGCGGTCGAAGCCTGGTGGGAGTACGCGCCCGACCCCGCGCACTGGACGGTCGCGAACGCGACGCGCACGATCCCCGCGCTCGAGCACATCGCCGCGGCGACGAGCAACTTCACGTTGCCGGAAGGGCGCGTGTTCGGTTTGGGTACCTCGAGTGTCGACTCCGAGTCGACGCTCGCGCATTCCGATCAGGCCTCGAAGACGGGATCGGCGACGGTCGGGCCGGTCGCGCTCGGCGGCGCGGGTGTCGCGCTCCTGGTGCTGCTCGTCGCCGCGCACACGTGGCTCGATCGGCGGCGCAAGGAGGTCGTCGTGCTGGCGCTGCGCGGGGCGGGGCCCGCCGCGCTGGCGATGAAGGGCGTGCTCGAGCTCGCGCCGCCGATGCTGCTCGGAGGCGCGATCGGCGTCGTGGCCGGCGACCTGCTCGTGCGCGCGGTCGGACCCAGCTCCGCGATCGCGTCGCACGCGGTCGTGAGCGCGGCCGAGCTCGTCGGTGCGGCCGTCGTGGTCGCGCTCGCCGCGATCGCGCTCGTGATCTGGCTCGGAGTCCGCAAGATCGGGCTGTCGCCGGAATCGGTGAGCGCGCGGGCGCGGCTCGCGTTGTGGGAACCGGCGGTCCTCGCCGTCGCGGGCGCCGCGCTGTACGAGCTCAGCACGCGCAGCGGATCGCCGGGCTCACCGAGCGCGGGCGCGCACGTCGACACGCTGGTGCTCCTCTTCCCCGTGCTGCTGATCGCCGGCTGCGGGGGGCTGCTCGCGCGCGCGGCCGTTCGGAGCGACCTCGCGCGCCTCGCCGGTCCGCGCCGCGCGACGAGCCTGTGGCTCGGACTCCGACGGGTCGCCGCGGCACGGGCGCGCGCGGTGCCGCTGATCGCGGGCGCGACGGTCGCGGTCGGCATCGTCGTCTTCTCAGCGTGTCTCGCGTCGTCGCTGCGCGCGACGATTCGCGCGAAGTCGACACTCGGCCCCGGGAGCGCGCAGGCGTTCTCGCTCGTGAGCGCGCGACCGCTGCCGAAGTCTTCACCGTTCGGCGCGTACGCGACCGAGGTGACGCGCACGCGTGAGAACAACAACGGCGGTACGGATCACGCTCGGGCCGATGTCCTCGGCCTCGACCCCGCGACGTTCGCGCGCGGCGCGTTCTGGGAGCGGCCGTTCTCGAGCCGCTCGCTCTCCTCTCTCGTCCGCGCCCTCGCCGAGCACGACCACTCCGGCGTTCCCGCGCTCGCAATCGGCGACGGGCTCCCGGACCGCTTCGTGCTCTCGCTCGACGCGCACCACGGCACGCGGTCGCTGTCGACCACGCTCGCAGTCGACGTCGTGGCGCGCCCGCACGCGTTCCCCGGGCTCGGCTTCGAGAGCGACCAGCCACTCGTCGTCATCGATCGCGCCGCGCTGACGAAGGCGGGCGTGACCGACACGCCCGAGATCTGGGTCAACCGGACGACACCTTCGATCCGCTCCACGCTCCTCGCCGAGGGCATGCCGATCACGTCGGTCGTGCGCGCGAGCGACTTCGCGCCGGGCGACCTCGCGCCGCAGCTGTGGGCGCTCCGCTACCTGCAGATCATCGGTCTCGTCGCCGGGATCGTCAGCCTCTGCGGCCTCGGCCTCTACTTCGCGTCGATCGCTGATCGTCGTCGCCTCGGCATCGCGGTCGCGCGGCATGTCGGTGTGAGCCGCCGGGCCACGATCGGGGCCACGATGACCGAGGTCGGCACGATGATCGGCGCGGCCGTGATCTTCGGCAGCGTCCTCTCGGTCGTCGCGATCGGCATCGTGTTCTCGCACATCGATCCCGCGCCGCAGATCCCGCCCGCGCCGCTGTTCCGAATCGACCTCGTCGCCGTCGCGATCTGTCTCGCGGGCGCCGTGCTCGCGACGCTGCTGCTGGCGACGCTCGTCGAACGCACCGCGACGCGGCGGAGCCTCGCGGAGATGTTGCGCCGTGCCGACTGACCTCGCGGCCGAGTGCCGCGACCTCGTGCAGATGTATCCGGCCGCGGGCGGCGCGGTGCTCGCCCTCGGCGGGGTCGCGGCACGCTTCCCCACCGGCAGCACCACCGTCGTCATCGGGCCGTCGGGCGCCGGCAAGTCGACGTTTCTCCGGCTCGTCGCGTGTCTCGAGCGACCCGCGGCGGGAGAGGTGTGGGTCGACGGCCGCGCGACCACCATGCTGCGCGCCCGCGCGCGCCGACGCATCGCGACGCGCCGGATCGGCTACGTGTTCCAGCGTCCTGCCGACAACCTGCTCGAGTACTTGGGCGTGCGCGCGCACCTCGTCCTCGCGCTGCGGATGCGCGGTGAGCACGGCGCGGCGGCGGACCGCCTGCTCGCGGCGGCCGGCCTCGCCGGAGTTGCGGACCGGCGCGTGTCCAGCCTCTCCGCGGGTGAGCAGCAACGCCTCGCGTTCGCGATGGCGGTCGCGGGCGACCCGTCGCTCGTCGTCGCCGACGAACCCACGGCCGAGCTCGATCCGGATGCGACGGCCGCGCTCGTCGCGAGCCTTCCCGCATACGCCGACGCCGGGCAGACGTTCCTGATCTCGTCGCACGACCCGGCCGTGATCGAGGTCGCCGACCAGCTGCTCGTCATCCGCCGGGGCACCCTCGCGGCGCGCGCCGCGCGCGCGGGCGAGGAGCCGCTCGCGGTGATCGACGACGCAGGACGCGTGCAGCTGCCGGACGACGCGGTGGATCTCTTCCCCGACCGGCGGGTGCGGCTCTCGGTCGTCGACGGTCGCGTGCGGATCGACGAGCCGTGACGATCACCGGCGTGCGCGCGACCTCGGTCACGAAACGGGTCGACCAACCCCCGCGCACGCTCACGTTCCCGGATGTCGAGCTGACGCGCGGTGAGCTCGTCGCGGTGACGGGTCCTACCGCGAGCGGCAAGACGATCCTCGTGAACTTCCTCGCCGGATGGGACCGTCCCGACTCCGGCACCGTCGAGTGGGTCGGCGCCAGCGCGAGCCCGCCGCCGTGGTCGGCGGTCGCGGTCGTGCCCCAACAGTTCGCGCTCGTCGACGAGCTCGACGTCATCGAGAACATCACCCTCGCGACGCGCGCGGGCGTCGAGCTCGCCGACGACGCGATCGCCGAGTTGATGGAGGCGTTGCGACTCGACCGGCTCGTGCACCGCAACGTGCAGGAGATCTCGGTCGGCGAACGGCAACGGGTGATGGTCGCCCGCGCGCTCGCAGGTACGCCGGACGTGATCCTCGCCGACGAGCCGGTCGCGCACCAGGACCGCCAGAACGCCGAGACCGTCGTGCGGCTCCTCCGCGAACGAGCGGCGCGCGGAACCGCCTGCCTCGTCGCGACGCGGGAGGCCGACATCGCCGCAGGCGCCGACCGCCGCATCGAGCTCGCGCCCGCCTCGCACGCGGGCGACGGACCGTGGTCAGATGAGACGGTGACGACCTGGATTTCCCGATGAGCTCCCGGCGCGCGACCGCGGCCGAGATCGCGGCATGGGAGACCGACGGCTGGGTGTTGCTCGACGGGTTGATCGACCCCGACGAGATCGACGCCGCTGCGGTCGACCTGCGCGAGCTGTTCCCGACGCCCGAGCAGTATCACGCCGACCCGGAAGGTGAGACCGAGCGGCGTCTCGGCCGGCCCCCGCCGGCCAACGAGGTGTACACGTGGCCGGAGGACGGCCCGGGTTTCCGGCCCGAGCAGCACCGGTGGCAGGGTCAGTTCCCGCTTCCGGGGTCCGGCGCGCTCAACCGGTTGTACGTGCACCCGTCGATCGTCGACTTCGCGGAGCGCGCGCTCGGCACCGACGACATCCGTCTGTACCAGGCGTCGGTGTCGGCGAAGTACACGGGGCTCACGAACTACGAGCAGCCGATGCACACCGATCGCAATCACTCGTGGCTGCCTGCGCGCGCCGACGCGCCGCTGCGTCACGTCGAGTCGTTCCTCTACCTCTCGGACGTCGACGACGACTGCGCGCCGACGCACCTCGTGGCGCTGCGCGACTCGCGCGACCACACACCGACCGAGCTGCTCGTGCTGCCCAAGTGGGACCCGGCGTTGTACGCGGCCGAACGTCCCGCGCGCGGACCGCGCGGCTCGTTGCTCGTATACCGGCCCGATGTGTTCCACCGCGCGATCGACCTCACGCACCCGCGTGGCGCGCGCTACCTGCTGAACGTCAGCTTCCGGCTCGCAAGCCAGGAGTGGGTCGGTTTCCACACGCAGCAGTCGCGCGCGACCGACTCGTCGTGGACCGCGTTCGTCGAGAGCTGCACGCCGCGCGAGCTCGCGCTGTTCGGCTTCCCGCCGCCCGGTCACGAAGTCTGGGACGACGACCTGCTGGCGCTGACGCACGAGCGCTATCCGGAGCTCGATCTCGGCCCCTGGTACGCCGCACTCCAGCCGTCCGCCCGCGCTGCCGAAGGAGGGTGATGATGATGCACCGGAACGCGGCGAGCGGAGCGAGCAAGCGACTTCGCTTCGCCCCATCACGCGTCATGGAGCACGAGCCGAGCGAGTGCGACCGGTGAGCACGACCACCTTGGCGATCGACATCGGTGGGACGGGGCTCAAGGCGACCGTGCTCGACGCGAAGGGCAAGCCGCTGCACGATCGCGTCCGCGTGCCGACGACGTTCCCGATGCCGCCGACCAAGCTGGTCGACGATCTCGCCAAGCTCGTCGCCGACCTGCCGCCCTACGACCGCGTATCGGTCGGCTTCCCCGGCGCGGTGCGCGACGGCAAGATTCGTACCGCGCCCGCGTTCTCGACGGAGCGGGGCCTCGGCACCGACATCGACGACGACCTCGTGCGCGCGTGGAGCGGCTTCGACCTCGCGACGGCGCTCGGCAAGAGGCTCGACAAACCGTGCCGCGTCGCGAACGACGCCGACGTGCAGGGAGCGGGCGCGGTGTCGGGCAAGGGACTCGAGTTCGTGATGACGCTCGGGACCGGTGTCGGCACCGCGGTGTTCTCGAATGGCGCGCTCGCGGTGCACCTCGAGCTCGCGCACCATCCACTCTCGGGTGGCGAGACGTACAACGAATACCTCGGCGACGCCGCGCTGCAGAAGATCGGCAAGAAGAAGTGGAACAAGCGCGTCGCCAAGGCGGTCGAGACCGTCGACGCACTCGTGCTCCCCGACGCGATCCTCGTCGGCGGGGGCAACGCGAAGCACATCACGGCGGATCTCGGCCCGAAGGTGCGCCTCGTCGACAACCGCGCGGGGCTGCTCGGCGGCATCAAGCTCTGGGAGGGACCGGGCCTGCAGTGAGTGTCATCGCGAGGTCGATCGGGTAAGAACCGGCCCATGGGAATGGTGCGAAAGACACTCTCAGTCGGAACGCTCGGTGTGGTGTCGTTCCGGAGCAAGAAGGAGAAGCTGCGCCGCGCCGAGCGTGAGCTCGCGAGGGAGCAGCACGATCGGGAAGCGGCCGAGGGCCGTGTCGCGGTCGCCGAGAAGCGCCTGAAGCACGCGACCTCGCAGGCCGCGCGCAGCGACAAGAAGCTCGAGAAGGCGAACGGCAAGCGCAAGAAGCGCCGTGCCGCGCGTCTCGGCGAGCTCATGTCGACGGCGGAGCCGCTCGTGCATCAGACCGCGGGCACGATGCGTGACGCGGGCCGCGAAGGTGCGAAGCGCGGGCGCAAGGCCGCCCGTGCCGCGCGCAAGAACGCGAAGCACGCGCGTGAGGTGGTCTCGCCCCGTGCGGAGAAGCTCGCGCAGACGATCAGCGAGAAGGTCGACGACCTCACCAGCCACTAGAACGCGGCTTCCCCGGCGCAGCGCGCGCCGGGGAAGCGCGAGGTCTGGCGTTGGTGCGTCGGTCAGCGATTCGTGGCCGCGTCGACGGCTTCCACGATCTTCGCGAGTTGCGTACCGTCGTACGTCGGGTGCGGGCGCGACGTGTCGGGCTTGATGAGCCGGCGCTTGAGCGACGGCGTGAACTTCATGATCGTGGGCACGGGGTGCAGCGTGAAGTTGCCGGACTCGGCTCCGACACCCGAGCCGTCGGCGTGCGTCAGTGCGATCTCGTACGTCTCGACGCCCTCGTAGTCGAAGAGCCCGCGCACCGAGAGGATCGCATCGCCGCCCAGATGCGTCTCGGTGCAGGTCACGCCGGACACGAAGTCGGGGTCGCCGCACGGCTCGCGCGTCATCGCGCCGGGCCCGTTCACGTACACGTACACGCGTCCCGGTCCGGCGCCGTCGTTCGCGGTGCCGTCGATGCTCGCCGGGTTGGTGCCGCCCCCACCGAAGGTGAAGCTCCACGACGCCGGGCTGTTCGCCTTGATCGCGTCGATGATCGCGGCGTCGACGGGACCCGACGGCTGCGGCCCTTCGACCGCGGCCACCTCGCCGTGCTGCGCGGTCAGGCGGAACGGGGTCGCGACCCGCGGCGTTGCGGCCGTCGCGCGCGATTGACCGGCATCGTGCTGCACGGTCGTCGCCGCGACCGCCGTCACGGTGGCGACCGCCGCGGCCATCGCGGTCGCGCCGACCATCAGCCGGTGGCGCCGCACGCGCCGGCCGCGCGTGATCGCGGCGGCCGCGTCGACGTGCAGCGGCGGTTCGTCGGACATCAGATGGTCGAACGCGTGCCGCACACGCGTCTCGGCGGTGTCGAGGTCGGGACTCATGAGTGCCTCCAAGGGGTCGTGACGAGGTCGGGTGCCTCGTCGGCGAGCACCGCACGCAACGCGTCGAGCCCGCGCGCGGTATTGCTCTTGACGGTGCCGACGCTGCAATCGAGCAGCGTCGCGGTCTCCTCGACGGAGCAGTCGTCGTAGAAGCGGAGCACGAGGCACGCGCGTTGCCTCGGGGGGACACGCTCGAGCGCGTCGAGGAGTACCAACCGGTCCTCGATCGCGTCGTCGTGCGGCAGCGCGACATCGGGCAGCTCGTCCGTCGCGTGCTCTCGCTTCCAGTGACGCGCGTTCGCGTCGAGGTACGTGCGGGTCAGCGACTGCCGGAGGTACGCGCCGAGTGCCTCACGACTGCGCAGTCGGCGTCGCCGCGCGTACACGTTGGCGAACACCGTCTGCACGAGGTCCTCGGCGCGCGTCCAGTCTCCACACAGCAGATACGCCGTACGTCGTAGACCGGGTGCGCGCGCCGTGAACTGCTCGGCGAGCTCGGACCGACTCCAAACACCGCGTTCCCGCACGAGTGAAGAAGACGGGCGGGCGCCGCGATCGGTTGCACGGCGCTTCTCTGCTCGGGCTCGCAACCTCGCCCCGTTTCGGCGTGGACGCGGTCAGGCGGGACGGTCGCCGTGCAGCGTCACGCGCTGAATGACGCGATGTCCGGTGAAGTCGCCGACGACGCTGTGCTGGGTCACCCGGTTGTCCCAGAAGCCGAGGTCGCCGGCGGACCAGTGGTAGCGCACGGTGAAGCGAGGCTCGACGGAATGCGCGTAGAGGTACTGGAGCAACGCGTTGCTCTCGCCGCGCGTCAGTCCTCTGATGTGGGACGTGAAGCCGGGGTTCACGAACAGGCTCTTGCGCCCGGTCTCCGGATGCGTGCGCACGACGGGGTGCTCCGACGGCTCGAGCGCCTTGTACCGCTTCCCGTCCCAATCGCCACCGCCGTCCTTGCGTCGCTTCAGCAAGGCGCCGAACGCGGCGCGTCCGTCGTGCACGGCGGTGAGGCCGTCGAGGAACGCGCGCATCGGCGCGCTCAACGATTCATACGCGGCGCGCTGGTCGGAGAACATCGTGTCGCCACCGGCGGGCGGGATCACGAGCGCATTGAGGATCGAGCCGAGCGGCGGGCGCTCGACGAACGTGACGTCGGTGTGCCACGACAGCCCGTCGTAGCGGTCGACGACGTCGCCGTACGTCTCGCGCACCTTCGCGGTCTTCGTGTAGTCGATCTCGAAGATCTCCGGGAACCCCGGGACGCCCGGGATCACCGGATGCGCGGGCGTCGGCTCGCCGAAGCGCCGCGCGAACTCGAGGTGCTCCGCGGGACCGAGGTGCTGGCCGGGCAGGAAGATCACGCCGTAGCGCAAGAGGCACTCGCGGATCTGCGCGATCACGGCGTCCGACACGGGCGCGTGGAGGTCGACGCCGCGGATCGCCGCGCCGATCGTGGCCGACAGGGGCGTGACGTCGAGGTCGACGGCGTCGGTGATGGTCACGGCCGCTCCTTCCCGCGAGGACGAGGCGCTGCGGGGCGCGACGTTACGCCCGTACTGGCCAGGACGCCTGCGACGGTCGTAGCGTTCGATCGTGACGCAGATCGAGGTGGCTCAACAGGACGAGGTGCAGAGCTCGGGTCGGCACCAGGTCGCGCCGGGTTCGACGGTCGCGCCGACCGTCGTCGCCGCGCTCGTCATCCTCTTCGGCTGCGTCGTCGCGCTCGGACTCGGCGTCCTGGCGCGACACCACGCGAACTCCGAGGAGTTCAAGGGCTCCGAGAAGATCGTCGTGCACGAGCGGAGCTTCCGGATCACGCTGTCCCGCACGACGGTGAACGACGGCAAGATCGGGTTCGACGTCCACAACGACGCGTCCATCGGTCACGAGTTCGTCGTGTTCAAGACCGACCTGCCGGCCGATCAGCTGCCCCTCGGCAAGGACGGCGACGTCATCGAGGACTCGCCGGAGCTGAAGGACGTCGTCGACAGCGGCAGCGCGTTGAAGCCGGGTTCGTCGCGGGCGCTGTTCGCCCACCTCGAGGCCGGCCACTATGCGGTCGTCTGCAACTTGCCGGGCCACTACCACGACGGCATGCACCTCGACCTCGTGGTGCGTCAGGAGCCTTCGGGCTCGTGACCGCCCCCGTCGGTTAGCGTCGCCACACCTAGAACCGGTTCTCGTTTCCGCGAGGTGGAGGTCAGGCGATGCGAACCGAGCTGTGCGACGTCTTCGGGGTCGAGTACCCGATCTTCGCGTTCACCCACTGCCGCGACGTCGTCGCCGCCGTGAGCAAGGCCGGCGGGCTCGGGGTGCTGGGCGCCGTGGGCTTCAGTCCGGAGCAACTCGAGATCGAGCTCGACTGGATCGACGAGCACGTCGACGGCAAGCCCTACGGCGTCGACACGGTGATGCCGCAGAAGTCGGTCGCGGTCGAGGGCGGCAGCGCCGACGAGATGCTCGCGACGATCAAGTCGATGATCGACGCGAACCACTGGCGCTACGTCGACGAGCTCATGGAGCGATTCGATCTCGCCCCGCTGCCCGAAGGCTCGGGCGGGCACGGCGTGCTCGGGTGGACCGACGACGTCGCGCACCGGCACGTCGAGATCGCGCTCGCGCACCCGATCTCGCTGATCGCCAACGCGCTCGGCTCGCCGCCGAAGGACGTGATCGACCAGGCGCACGAGCACGGCGTGAAGGTGGCCGCGCTCGCGGGCAAGGCGGTGCACGCGCAACGGCACGTGAACAACGGTGTCGACGTGATCATCGCCCAGGGCTACGAAGCGGGCGGACACACCGGTGAGATCGCGACGATGGTGCTCGTGCCCGAAGTCGTCGACGCGGTCGCGCCGGTCCCGGTCCTCGGTGCGGGCGGCATCGGCAGCGGCCGTCAGATCGCGGCCGCGCTGTCGCTCGGCGCGCAGGGTGTGTGGCTCGGTTCGCTCTGGCTCACGACCGCGGAGAGCAACTCGAGTCCCGCGGTGCTCGGCGCGTACCTCGACGCCACGTCGGCCGACACCGTGCGCTCGCGCTGCTACACCGGCAAGCCTGCACGCATGCTGCGCAACCAGTGGACCGACGCGTGGGAGGACCCGAAGGGTCCCGGTCCACTCGGCATGCCGTTGCAGAACATCCTCACGTCGGAGGCGAACGCACGCATCTCGCGCTCGGACCGCAAGGACATCCAGTTCGCGCCCGTCGGTCAGATCGTCGGCCGCATGAACCAGGTTCGTCCCGTGCGCGACGTGATCTTCGGACTCGTCGAGGAGTACATCGAGACCGTCGAGAAGCTCGAGAGGGGTCTGCAGTGACCGCGTCAGGGAAGGCCGCGCCCGACGACGTGATCCTCGTCGACGAGCCCGCGCCACGCGTGCGGCGCATCACGATGAACCGGCCCGAGAAGCGCAACAGCCTCGTGCATCCGTTGCGGGGCGCGATCCTCGACACGCTGCGCGAGCACGACGCCGACCCGGACGTGTCGGTGACGATCATCCGCGGCGCGGGCTCGTCGTTCTCCGCGGGCTACGACCTCGGCGGCGGCAACGAGGGCTACGACATGCCGTACTACACGCCCGGCGGCGAGGGTGCGTGGCCGCGCCACGTCACCGAGGGCTGGATGAGCATCTGGGATCTCGCCAAGCCCGTGATCGCGCAGATCCACGGCTACTGCCTCGCAGGCGCGAGCGAGCTCGCGACCGGCTGCGACCTCGTGTACATGGCCGAGGACGCGCAGATGGGCTACCCGGCCGTCCGTTTCGGCGTGCCCGACATGCACTTCCATCCGTGGTTCCTCGGGATGCGTAAGGCGATGGAGATGATGCTGACCGGCGACTCGGTGTCGGGCATCGAGGCCGCGCGCCGAGGTTGGGCGAACGAGGCCTTCCCCGCCGACGAGCTCGAGGCGCGCGTGCTCGAGGTCGCGCAGCGCATCGCGCTCGTGCCGATCGAGCTGCTCCAACTGAACAAGCGCGTGGTTCACCGACAGATGGACGCCATGGGACTGCGCGCCGGCATCCGCGCGGGCACCGAGCTCTGCGCGCTCGGTACGCACGCGGGATCGATGCGTCAGTTCGTGACCGCGGCGCGCGAGAAGGGACTCACCACCGCGCTCCAGGAGCGCGACGCGCCCTTCGGCGACTACCGCACGACCGAGCCCCACGACAACGGCAGTTAGTGGTACTGCGTTGTCGGCGTATAGCCGAACAACGCAGTACCACTACACCACTGCAGACCACGACAGGACGGTGACGAGCTAGAGGCTCGCCTCGCCGTGCATGGTGTCGCAGGCCCGGGTCTGTCCGGGGGCGACCTGGCCGGCACCGACGCCCTCGAGCGCGGCGAACGGCCCGCACGGGTTCGGCCGGATCCACACGTGCACCATCACGTTCGGGTGGAACGCGACGAGCGGCGGGTTGCACGAGCCCCCGAAGTTGAGCCCCGCGACCTGGGGCGCGACCGGGTCGCTCGTGAAGCAGAGGTTGTCGTGGATGTGGAACTGCAGCAACGGGCCGCCGACGGTCGGCAGGTTCTTGAACGTGAAGCGGTCCGGCAGGATGAACATCGCAGCCTCGAGCGTGCGCTTCCCGGTCGCCTGGTCGACGTGGTACACGAGCGATTCCGGGTGGTGCGGGTCGAGGTAGTCGTTGTCGTCGATCCAGTTCCAGTGGATCCAGTGCTCGTCGCCCGTGAGCGCGTCGCCGATCGAGTGGAAACCGTCGGCCGCGGCCTTCGCGGTGCTGTCCCACTCCGGGAGCACCTCGACCGTCTCGCGCAGCAGGTTCTGCGCGCCGCGCTGCTCGGTGGGGGTGACGCCCGGTGTGCCGCCGAGGTTGATGCGGCTCGGGTCGAAGTCGCCGTCGGCCAGCACCGGGATCTCGCGCGCCGGCACGAGCGCGCGCTTCATGTGCGCCATCTCCTCGGCGGTCATCCCGTCGGGCCCGAGCGTCGTCGTCGTGACCCGTTGACGCGTCGTCGCGTGCGGCGCGGCGCTCGGCTTCGCGCCGGCCGACGTGCCACACGCCCCGAGCGCGAGCACGAGCGGCGCCGCGAGCAGCGCGACCCAATGACGGGGACGATGCATCAAGGCGTCTCACTCTGGCAGGCGAAGCGGCCACACTCGTTCGGAATCACGCCCGTCGTCAGGAACGACGTGATCTGGTCGAGCAGGAGCGTGTTGCCGCGGCCGAAGCCGTGCGGGTCCTGCCCGTACTGCGAGCCGTCCGGAGCGAGGTTGTCGGTCGGCGGCGTCGGCGTCCCGTAGTCCCACAGCACGAGGCCGGCGGTGACGGGCTTCGCGTGGTCGAGCTTCTGCAGACCCCACTGCGGTACGACCGGCACGTCGGCACGCGGCGGAGCACCGAAGAAGCTCGGATCGAACGCGGGTTGATGGTTCCGCGCACCGATCGTGCGGGCGAGCATCTCGGCCGAGGCGTTCGCGACCTGATGGTCGCCGTAGTTCTCGATGATGAACACCTGCTTCGCGGGGATGCCCGGGTACGGGTTCGCGGTGAGGTGCTGCGCGTAGCCCTCGTTCTCGCCGCGATCCCACAGCAACTGCGCGAGCTGCAGCACGACCTGCTGGTCGTCGGCGTCGGTGTACGACTGGTCGTAGATCGCCGCGAACTCGTCCCAGTCGACGGAACGGTTGAGCAGGAGCCCGCCGTAGTCCATGCCGGGCACGCCGAGGATCGATCGCGTCCACTCGGTCGACAGCGCCGACGCGGCGCCGCCCATGATCCCGCCCTGGCTGTAGCCCATGTAGTGGCAGTCGTGCGTCTTGAAGAGCGCGGCACCGTTCGCCTGGAACGCAGGGTCGGTGACGAAGCCGGAGTCGGAGTTGATCAGCCGGCCGAGGAACTGGAAGTTCACGAAGCCCTGGAGCATGTGGTCGACCTGGGTCTCGAAGGTCGACATGTCGGCGAGGTTGCGCGCGACGTTCGGCACGTCGCTGCTCGACATCCCGACCCAGTCGGTCGCGCAGCCCATGAGATCGCGCGAGATGCCCGCGGAGAACGAACCGCCTTCGACCTCGCTCGCATCACCGAGCAATCCGTGGCCGTAGACCGTCGGGGTCGCGGGCCCACCGGCCTGGACCGTGTCGGGCATCACGCAGATGAAGTTGGCCGTCCACGTCTTCTGGCCGTTGATCTTCGGGTTGCCGTTCTGATCGGTGACCATGCCGGAGTACGGCGTCGTGTCGGCGAGGAACAGCGGGACCTGGAAGGTGCCGTGCACGTCACGCACACCGTTGTCGTCGCTCTGCGACGTCACCGTGTACGCCGGCGCGTCGTCGTCGGCCGCCGCCCCGGGCGCGGCCATCACGTGGTGCTTGCCGAGCCACTTGTACGCGAGGTCGTGCATCGTGAGACCGGGAGTCGCGAGGCTCTGCTCGCTCGCAACCGTGAAGTCCCACGCCAGGTACGGCGTCGCGCCGTGCAGCACGGAGCGGAGGTCGTGGTTGATGACCCACTTGATGTGCTTGCCGCGCGTCTTCGGATGCAGCCGACCCGAGAGCGCGGCGCGCGTCGAAGGCAACGCGACGAGGTGGTTTCCGGAGGTGTCGACGAGATGCCGCAGCACGACCGCGTAGCGATGTCCCTCGGTCAGCGCGGCCGCGGGGTGGATGAGCAAGAGCTGCTCGGCCGCATTCGACGTCTGCGCGTCGAGCTCCGCGAAGTACGGGACGCGCGCGTGTGTCGTGGTGTCGAGGATGACGATCGGCGCGTTGTCGGCGAGCGACGAGCCGATGTCGGTCGAGGTCGCGATCTTCGACTTGGCGATGCTCAGGTTCGGCACGTAGGCGATGATCTCGGCGCCCGGTGAGAACCCGTCGCTGCGGTTCTGCGCGGACGCGTCGACGTGCACGCCGTCCTTGTTCTTGGGATCGACCTTCGACGAGATGTTCAGCCGCCGACCGGTCGGCGAGCTCGCGTCGGGCAGCGTGAACCCGTCGTTCGGCCACGGCAGCAGGCAGTCGTGCCCCTTCGGCGCGGTCAGCAGCACGTCGCAGCCGTTGACGGCCGCGTCGGGCATGGTCTTGGCCGGTGCCGCCGGCTTGCTCGCCGTAGCGGCGGCCGGCAGCGCGACCGTGGTGAGCAGGCCCGCGACGAGTGCGCAGGACCCGATCACAGCGCTCAGCTTCCGTGCTTTCACGAGTCACCCCCGAACGTGAAGACGGTCAAGCCCACCACGGTACCGCCCTCCGGACCGGGTGCGAACCTCCTGTGCCCTCGTGCGGCGCGGTATCAGCCCGTGGGCACGACCGAGTTGGACGGGTGTGAGTCGCCCCCGGCGCCGTTGTTGCTGGTCGCGTGCACGCGGAACGTGTAGCTGCTGCCGCTCGCGAGGTGCGTGACCGTTGCGTGCCGGGCCCGAGCGCCGACGGTCACGGTCGCGCCCCCTGGGGACGCGGTGACGACGTAGCCGGTGACCGTCGCGCCGTTGCTCGGAGGCGCCTTCCAGGTCACGGTCACCGTCGCGCGACGCGATCCCGCGGTCGCCGCGACCTGCCTCGGCGCCGCCGGGACGGCGGGACGATCGGCGATGTGCAGGAAGGCGTCGGGCCAGCGGCCGCTGCGGCGCAACCGCGCGAAGTCGAAGCCGTTGTGATAGTCGGCGTTCATCTCGGAGATGCGGACGCTGCCGTCGGCGTAGACGGCTTCCACGTACGCGACGTGGCCACCGTCGGCGCCCCACCACGCGACCGATCCGAGCGCGGGCGTGTCGTCCATCGTCACGCCGGCTTCGGTCGCGGCCGTGTTCCAGTGCCAGACGCTCCCCCACTCGTCACCGGGGTCCATGCGCCAGTGGTCGTTGAAGGTCGTGCCCGCGAGCTCCGCCGCGTTGAGCTCGTTCAACCGGTAGGCAACCCACGAGTGACACTGGCCCTGCACGAAGCCCCATTGGTCCGCGCGGCAGTGCGCGCCGGTCTGCTCGTTGCAGTCGGGTGCGTTCGGATACGGGTAGCCGAGCGCGCCGGGTGTGGTCGCGGCCGACGCGACGCGCAACGGCAGCGACACGCCGACGACGGTCGCGAGCACGGCCGTCGTGAGCGCGATCGAGAGCGCGCGAAACGCAGACCGTCGTGTCGTCACGCGCTCATCCATTCGTCGCGAACGCGGAGATCCCGACGATCGCCGCCGGCAGCGGCCGCCCGGCGAGGCTGCCGAAGAACGGTTGATTCGAGAAATTGAAGATGCCACCGTCGGAGGCGACCATGAGGTAGCCGTTGCCGAACGCCACGAGTCCGTTCACCGGTCGATTCAAGCGCACGTGCCCCATCGAACCCCGAAACGGGGCACCGAATGCGAACACGCCGCCGTCGGACGCGACGAGCCAGTAACCCCGGTTGTCGGGCGTCGGTGAGATGCCGACGATCGGCTGGTTCAACTTCATCGCGCCGGTCGAGCCGTGGAACCGGGCGTCGCCGAAGCTGAACACACCGCCGTCGGAACCGACCATGAAGTAGCCCTTCCCCGTCGCGGTGGCCGCGGAAGCAATGATCGGGCCGTTCAGGTGCACGTTCGACATGTCGCCGAACACGTGCGCGTCGCCGTAACGGAAGGCGCGCCCTTGGTTCGTGAAGAGCCAGTAGCCGTTGCCCGAAGGCGTCGCCGCGATCGTCGACACCGACTCACCCACGCGCAACAGCGGGCTGCCTCCGTGAGCGGTCGCGGTGCCGAACGAATGGACGCGGCCACGCGAATCGACGGTCCAATATCCGAGCCCGTCGCGACGCGCGGCCATCGCGACCATCGGCTTCCCGGCATCGCCGTAGCGCACGGCATCACCGAACTCGTACACGGCACCGCCCGCGCCGAGCATCCAGTACCCCGAGCGCGATGCGGGAACGACGACGCGGTTCGACGCACTCGACCACGCGCCGGTTCCCGCGGCGTTCTGCGCGCGCACCCGGAGCGTGTAGCTCCCGGCCGCGACGTTCGTGAAGGTTGTACGCGTCGACGAACCGGCCGTCGTGGCCGTGCGGCTACCCGGACTCATCGCGACGGAGTAGTGCGTGATCGCCGAACCTCCGTTGTTGCTCGGCGCCTTCCACGTCAGGACGATCGTGTGCGCAGACTGCGTCGCGTGCGCCGTCGTCGGCGCGCCCGGCGCGATCGGCGCCGACACGACGGGCGGGCGGTCGGCGATGTGAAGGAACGCGTCCGGCCAGCGCGTCGTCGGCGTCAGCGTCGCGAAGTCGAAGCCGTTGTGATAATCGGAGTTCATCTCCGAGATCTCGACGCTGCCGTCGGCGTTGACCGCCTCGACGTACGCGACGTGCCCGCCGTCCGCCGCCCACCACGCGACCGAGCCGAGCGCGGGCGTCGCGTTGATCGTGATGCCCGCGTCCTGCGCGGCCGTGTCCCAGTTCGACGGGTTGCCCCACTCGTCGCCGGCCGGCATGCGGTAGTCGACGTCGAACGTGCCGCCGAGCTCGGCCGCGTTCAGCTCGTTGAGCCGGTACGCGACCCACGAGTGGCACTGGCCCTCGACGAAGCCCCACTGGTCCGCGACGCAGTTCGTTCCGGTCTGCTCGTCGCAGTCCGGCGCGCTCGGATACGGGTAGCCGAGGTCGCCCGCCGTCACCGCGGCGACGGGCGCGGGCATCGCCGCGCGCGCCGGCGCCGCATGCGCCATGGTCGCGACGGCGGCCAGCGCCGCGAGCAGGAGCCCGCGCGCCGGCCGTCGCCGTGTCGCTCGCTTCATGGATTCGTCACTCGGTGGCGAACGCCGTCACCCCGATGATCGGCGCCGGGATCGACACCCCACCGAGGCTGCCGACGAAGGGCTTGTTCGAGAAGTCGAAGATGCCCCCGTCGGACGCCACCATCAGGTAGCCGTTGCCGAAGGCGACGAGCCCGTTCACCGGCTTGTTGAGCTTGTGGCTGCCCATCGAGCCACGGAACGGCGCACCGAAGGCGAACACCCCGCCGTCGGATGCGACGAGCCAGTAGCCGCGGTTGTCGGGCGTCGGTGAGATGCCGACGATCGGCTTGTTGAGCTTCATCGCGCCGGTCGAGCCGTGGAACTTGGCGTCGCCGAAGCTGAACACGCCGCCGTCGGAACCGACCATGTAGTAGCCCTTGCCGGTCGCCGTCGCCGCCGACGCCACGATCGGGCCGTTCAGGTGCACCTTCGCCATGTCGCCGAAGAACTGCGCGTCGCCGTAGGCGAAGGCGCGGCCCTGGTCGGTGAAGAGCCAGTAGCCGTTGCCCGAAGGCGTCGACGCGATCGTCGACACCGACTCACCCGCACGGAGCGCCGGGTTCCCGCCGTGCAGGGCCGCGGCACCGAATGCGTGCACCGTGCCGTGCGAGTCGACCGTCCAGTAGCCGCTGCCGTCACGACGAGCCGTCATGGCCACGACCGCGCCCGGCGCGTTGCCGAACGCCTTGGCGTTGCCGAACGCATAGACCTGGCCGCCGGCGCCGAGCATCCAGTAGCCGGACAGCGGCTTGGCGACCGAGACCGCGAGCGACGACGCCGGGCCGGTGCCGGCCGTGTTGGTCGCCGTGATCGTCACTTCGTACGTCGAGCCCGGGTTGAGGTTCGCGAAGGTTGCCTCGGTCGTCGCACCCGACACCGCAACCGTCTTGTGGCCGGGGTTCAGCGTCACCGAGTAGGCGGTGATGCTCGAGCCGCCGTTGTCGCTCGGTGCGCTCCACCGAACCGTCGCGTTGTGCGACGAGACCGAGTAGTGGGCCGCACGCGGCGCGCTCGGCGCGACCGGAGCGACGTCGGCCGTCACCGTGTTCGTCGCCGTCGAGCCCGCGTAGTTCAGGTCCGCGGTCACGAAGGTCGCGCTGATCGGTCCGTACGAGCCGACCGGCAGGCCGTGCACCACGTCGCAGCTCGTTGCAGGCAGCGTCGCGGTGCAGAGGTTCGGACGGTCGGTGGTCGAGAAGGTGACCGTGCCGGCCGCGTCGACGGGCAGACCGGACTCGGAGAACGTGAGCGTCGCGCCGCGCGATACCGCCGCGCTCGCACCACCGTTCACCGCGAGCGTGAACGACGTCGGCGCTGCGCTCACGATGTACGACACCGTGTTCGTCGCCGCCGCGCTCGTGAAGTTGCCGTCGGTCGAGGTGAATGCCGCGCTCACCGGCCCGTAGGAAGCCACCGCGAGACCGTCGAGCTCACAGCTCGTCGTGGGCAGCGTGACCGTGCAGACGTTCGGGTTGTCGGTCGTCGAGAACACGACCGAGCCGTGCGCGAGCGTCGAGATCCCCGACGCCGACAGCGTGATCGGGTTGCCACGGACCACCGAGGCGTTCGTCACGCCGTTCGCCGCGATCGAGAACGACGTGGTTGCGACGTTCACCGTGAGGCCGACCGTGTTGGTCGACGTCGAGTCGTGGAGACCACCGTCGGTGTCGTGGAAGCTCGCGCTGATCGGCGTGTACGAACCGACCGCCAGCGGGCTCGCAACGTTGCAGCTCGTCGCCGGCAGCGTGATCGTGCAGAGGTTCGAGTGACCGGACGAGCTGAACACGACCGAGCCGGTCGCCGCAGTCGGGATGCCCGTCTCGGAGAACGCGACCGTCGAGCCGTAGCCGACCGTGCTCGTCGTCGACGAGCCGTTGACCTTGATCGAGAACGAGCTCGGGCCGACCAGCGCGGCGTTGATGTTCGGCGTCGTCTGGCCGACGTTGATCGTCACGTCCTGGGCCGAATCGAAGTCGGCCGCGTTCGAATACCACACCTGGTCGTAGATGCCGGGAAGGCTGCCGATGCCGCCGGGGCAGAAGCCCTGGGAGTTGAAGCGCACCCGCACGGTGCCCGGCGGGATGCTGTCGAGCTGGTAGGTACCGTCGGGGTTCGTGCCGATGCTCGCGACGACCACCGGGTCGTCACCGGTGCTGAACGCCGCGACGCACATGCCGTTGAGCCCCGCGCCACCCGTCTTCGCCGTGACCTTGCCCGACATCGAGCCGCCCGACACGAGCGAGGCGTTGATGTTCGGCGTCGTCGCGCTCGCGCTCACGGTCACGACGTCGGCCGCGGACTGGAGCGCTTCGTTGTTGTACCACTCCATCGCGTAGTTCGACGCGAGGCCGCCCGGGCAGAAGCCGGACGAATAGAACTTCACGTCGTTGGCGCCGACCGGCGCGCCGTCGAGCGTGTACGTGCCGTCGGCTGCGGTCGCGGTGCTCGTGACGAGCTGCGGCGCGACACCCGACTGGTACGGCTCGTAGACGGAGATGCAGATACCGGCGATCGCAGCGCCGCCGTTCGCGTCGGTGACCTTGCCGCTGATCGAGCCGGATGCGCGGAGCGCGGCGTTGATGTTCGCGGTCGTGCCGCCGGCCGCCACGTTCACCGTGTCGGCGTTCAGCACCGAGACCTGGTTGTTGTACCACTGCGTCACGAAATCGGACGCGGTGCCACCCGGACAGAAGCCGGTCGCGAAGAACTCGACGTGCACACCGCCGCTCGGAACTCCGGTGAGCGCGTAGGTGCCGTCGGGGTTGGTCGCGTTGCTCGTGACGAGCGCGTCGTCACCGCCGGGGATCAGCGCGGCGACACAGATGCCCGAGAGGCCCGCACCGCCGACCACGTTCGTGACCTTGCCGCTGATCGTGCCGCCGTTCGCCAGCGACGCGTTGATGTTCGACGTCGTCGCGTCGGGGTTCACCGTGACCGTGTTCGCGGACGCCTCGGACGGCTGGTTGTTGTACCACTCGCCGACGAAACCGGATGCGAGTCCGTTCGGGCAGAAGCCCGTCGCGCTGAAGCGCACGTCGACCGCACCGGACGGGACGTTCGTGATCGTGTACGTGCCGTCGGCCGCGGTCGCGGTGTCGACGAGCAGCGTCTGCTCGTCGGAGCCGTGCACGTACGCGCCGACGCAGATGCCCTCGATGCCGGCACCGCCCGCCGCGTTCGTCACCCGACCCGAGATGCTGCCGGGATCGGCGGCCGCCGCGGGACCGGCGGCGAGGCCGATGACCGCTCCCGTACCGAGAGCGGTGACGGCCACGGTCGCGACTGCGACCCGCGCCGACCGACGAGCAAAGCCCCAGAAACCTTGAGTGCGCACCATGCCTCCGTGCGTTCGAGAGGCACTCGCGCGCCCCCGTCCGTCGCCCAAAACCCCAGAATCACGGGAGCCCCGTGACCACGCAGTGCCCTCCCATGGCCACTGTGCGTGAACGGAGCGTACGACGAACCCGGAGGGCCGTCAACTCGTCGGGGCTCATTCTCGCGCGGTGCGTGATCAGAATGGCGCGCAGCGTTACACGGTCGCGAGGTCGGTCGTCACGCCGATCCGCCGCACCGCCGGACCGCCGCCACGGGCCATGATCGCCGCCGCATGAGCCCCTTCCGGACGCGTGAGACCCGGTCGATCGTCGCCCTCCTCACGTCGATCTTCTGCTCGTCGTCGGCGACCGCGCTGCTCACGACCGTGCTCGGCAAGCAGGTGTTCGACCTCACCGGCAGCGAGCTCGCCCTCGGCCTGCTCGGTCTGGCGGAGTTCGCGCCGGCCGCGCTCCTCGTCTTCGTGACCGGCACTGTCGCCGACCGGATCGACCGGAGGAAGGTCGCCGCGGCCGGGCTCGGCGCGCAGGCGATCGTGATCGCGGTGCTCGCCTGGTACGCGGGCACCGCCCCGACCTCGACGCTCCCGATCTTCGTCCTCGTCATCGCGTACGGCGCCGCGGGCGCGTTCTCGACCCCGGCGACGCGTGCGATGCCGGCCGACACCGTGGCGCCGGACCGGCTCGCGTGGCTCGTCGCGCGCGACACCGCGGCGTGGCAGCTCGCCGCGATCGCAGGCCCGGTCGTCGGCGGCTTCCTCTACGTGGTCGGTGTGCGCGTGCCGTACGCGTTCGGCGCGGTGCTGCTCGTCCTCGGCGCGGCGGCGATCACGTTCGTGCAGCCGCGCGAGCGGGTCACGCGCGGCAGCAAGGGACGGGGCGGACTCCACGAGGCCGCCGAAGGCGTCCGGTTCGTGCGCTCGCAACCGATCCTGCTCGGCGCGATCTCGCTCGATCTCTTCGCGGTGCTCTTCGGCGGCGCGGTCGCGCTGCTCCCGGCGATCGCGGAAACCCGGTTGGGCGCGGGCGCGGTCGGGCTGGGCGTGCTGCGCGCCGCCGTGGGCATCGGTGCGGGCACGGTCACGCTGTTCCTCACCGTGCGACCGCTCGCCCGCCGGGTCGGGCGGACGCTCCTCGTCGCGGTCGCGGCCTTCGGCGCGGGCACGATCGTCCTCGGCGTCACTCGCAACTTCTTCGTGGCGTTCGTCGCGCTCGCGGCGCTGTCGGGAGCCGACTCGATCAGCGTCTTCATCCGCGGCACGCTCGTCCCCCTGGTGACGCCGTTCGCGAAGCGCGGACGCGTGCTCGCGGTCGAGGCCGTGTTCATCGGTGCATCGAACGAGCTCGGCGCCTTCGAGTCCGGCGTCGTCGGCCAGGTGCTCGGACCGGCGTCGGCCGTGATCATCGGCGGGGTGGCGACGCTCGCGATCGCGGTGCTCTGGTGGACGGTGTTCCCCGCGCTGCGGGACGTCGACCACTTCCCCGGCTCGGTCGAGGCCGCTCCCCTGCCCGACGAGGCCGAGCTTCCCGAGCGGCGCGCGCCCTGAGCCCATCGCAGCTCCTGACCGCCCCCGACGCGTCCTGCGCTAGGCGGGGCGGGCGACGATCGAGAGCGCGTCACCGTCGGCGACCGACGCAACCCGAACGCTGAGCCGACCGTTCACCGGACGCACCCTCGTGGTACCGATGACGACCGGCGCGCGCAGCGCGCCGTCACCCGCCGGCAGCCGGTTCGTCGTGACCGTCACCGGCGCGCTGCCGTAGGGCCACGCGATCGACATCGAGACCGACGTCGGCGCGATGTGCGCGTCGTAGGTGCACCAAGGGTTCACCGGCTCGTTGCACGAGTAGTGCCGGCCCAACAGAACGCGCAGGGTGTGGTGCGCGTCGTCGCGTGTGGCGAGCCCGTCGAGCTGCCACGCCGCGTTGGTGCCGACCGTCATCTGCGGCTGACCCGCGAGTTGCGCGTACGCGCGGTGCGCCCACCAGACCGCGGTCGGCTGGCCCGTGGGCGTGAGCAGACCGTCGAGATCGGTGGTGCAGTCGCCGGCGTCCCAGCACGCGAGGTTCGCCTGGCTCACACCGTCGGCCTCGAAGGCGTGGAAGTACCCGACGGCCCATCCCGCCAGCAGGTGCGTGCTCGCAGGGTCGTATTCGTTGACGAAGATGCGATTGCCGGTGACCGTGCCGGGGTGGCGCGCCATCACGGCCCGCGCCATCGCGACGTGGCGGTCGACGTTCGTGACCGACGACGCGATGTCGCCGGGCGACGGCGCGTTCGTGTTCTCGTGCCAGGAGATCGCCGACCACACGACGTGGTGCGCGGCCGAGTACGCGAGGAACGTGTCGAGGTCGAACTCGCTCGGGCTCCCGGGCGCCCACTGCAGCGCACTGAGGCTGGGCCCGATCACCTGCGCGCGCGGATCGACCGACTTGATCGCCTGCCACGCTACGACATAGGTCTCGAGCCACTTGTCGACGCTCGCGGTCGCGAGATCCACCGGGCTGAACCGCGGGCAACACGTGCCGTTGGGCTCGTTCCACACGTCCCAGTAGTTGGGCGCCCAACCCTGGCGCTCGGCGGTCGCGACCGTCGATGCGACGAACGACTTCCAGCGGTTCCAGTCGGACCACGGCGTCTGCGCGTAGCCAAAGCGCGCGGTCGCGTTGTTCCAGAGATCCGACAGCACCTGTGTGCTCGACGCGTGCACCTGTGCGGCCCGCGCGTGCGCGGCCGACCCGGCGGCGCGCAACTGCTTCGGAGCGAGCGGCGTGAGCGCGCTGCTGATGCGGCTCGTCGTCCACGAGCTCGTGCCGTTCAGGAAGCCTTGTCCCGCGAGCCGGATCGCGACGCGGCGGGATGGATTCGTCACGGTGACGCACAGCCCCGCGCTCGCACACGAGTTGCGGACGGTGACCGCGGCCGAGGTGATGCCGACACCGAAGCCGCTCGCATTCTCGGGCGTCGCGCGCACGGCCCATGTTCCGGGCGGCACCGGGATCGAGTACGAGCGCGGCTCGACGGTGTTGCCGACGATCGTCGACCCGAGCCGTACCGCGTTCCCCGCGGCGATCGAGTACAGGTCGAGGTGCAACCGTGTGACCGGCGCGGTGCCGTAGCTCCACGACAACGCGAGCTGTTCGGTCGCGCCCGCGGGCGCGACACGGAACGACGTGAGCTCGGGCTTCGCCGCTTGGCCCGCCGGTCGCGCGCCGGCCGGCACCGACGCGCTGCCCGGCGTGAGCCATCCGGTTGCGAGCACGGCCATCGCGACTCCGAGAGACGCGACGCGCACGCGACGGGAACCCGACATGCCCAGCATCGAGAGGTTGATCGACGCAGCGCGCGTGTCGCTTGATGGGACCTTTGCGACCACGCCCTCTCATCTGCACTGATGCGCGCAATGTTCGATTAGTTCGCGCGCGGCGTGGGTAGCGCCGTCGCGACGGGAGGCTCGACGGGGCGGAGTGTCATGCACGCTGGGGTGCGACGGTGAGGATGACCGTCTTGCACGTGCTCGAGGCGATCGAAGGTGGCGTCGCGCGCCACATCACGAACCTCGTGCGCCATGTCGACGCCGATCACATCGTCGTCGTACCGCCCGAGCGCGTCGGTGGTGTCACCGACAACGCCGCGATCGCAGCGATGGGCGCGGCGGGCGCGACCGTCGAATACCTCGACATGCGGCGCTCGCCCACGAGCCCGCGCACGCTCGCCGCGGTGCCGAAGGTGCACCGCCTCATCGCGCGCAAGAAGCCGTCGGTGGTGCACGGTCACTCCGCGATCGGCGGTGCGGTCGCCCGCCTGGCGGCAGTCGGCACGTCGTCCGCCCGCGTGTACACGCCGCACGGTCTCTACCCCTCGCTCAGCGCGTGCGCGATGGAGCGCGCGCTCGGCCCGCTCACCGACCGGCTGATCGCCGCGTCGACGTCGGAGGGCGAGTTCGCGCAGCATCTGCGCCTCGTACCTCGGGAGCGCATGGCCGTGATCCCGAACGGTCTCGACGTCGACGGCGACGTGGCGGCACCGTTCAACGTGCGCGCGGTCTTCGGCGTGCCCGACGACACGTTGCTCGTCGGCAGCGTCGCGCGGCTCGCGCCGCAGAAGGCGCCCGAGGTCTACGTACGCGCCTGCGCGCTTGTCGCGATGAAGGTGCCGAACGCGCGTTTTGTGCTCGTCGGCGACGGCCCGCTGGTGAGTCGCGTGCGCTCCGAGCTGAGCGCGAGCGGTCTCGACGGGCGGTTCCTCTTGCTGCGCGACCGACCCGACGGCGACCGCCTCATGAGTCAGTTCGACGTGTTCGCACTGTCGTCGCGTTACGAGGCGGGCGCGCCGTTCGCGGCGATGGAAGCCATGCGAGCGGGCACGCCCGTGGTCGTCACCGACGTCATGGGCAATCGCGAGTCGGTCGAGTCCGGACGGTCGGGATTCATCGTCCCGCCCGAGGACCCGGACGCGCTCGCCGACGCGATCGTGAACCTGCTCGACGATGCCGAGTTGCGCCACCGCTTCGGCGCGGCCGCGCGCGACCGCATCGCTGCCCGGTTCGACATCGAGCAGGCGAGCGCCGCGCTCACCGAGCTCTACCACTGCGTCGTCGACGAACGGACCCGCTGATGGAACTGCGTCGCTATCTGTCGATCCTCCGCCGTCACGTGGTGCTGGTGCTCGCGATCGTGCTCGCGGCGGTCGCCGCGGGCTACCTCGTCGCGCCGAAGGGCCACACCTACACCGCGACGAGCACGTTGTACGTCGGCGAGCGCTCCATCGACATCGCGCCGACGAGTGGCCAGATCTCCGGGAACCGCGTCGCCGGCTTCGATCGGCTCATCGGGACCTTCTCCGCGATGGTGAGCACCGACAAGGTCGCGGCGGCCGCGATCACGGCCGCGCACGTCGATCGTGGTCCCGGCCAGGTGGCTTCCGAGACGACGGCGAAGCAGCCGACGGGCACGAACCTCATCCGGATCTCGGTGACCGATCGCAGCGCGGCCGCGAGTCAGGCCCTCGCCGACGGCGCGGCGAGCGCGCTCATCGACCAGGTCCGCTCCTTCGAGCCGCGCGCGACGACGGGCGCCTCCGACCAGGTGCTCTCGCTCTACGAGTCCGCACCCCCGGCGACGGTCAACCACTCGCCGCTCAAGCGCGACCTCGGCCTCGCCGCGCTCCTCGGCCTGATCGTCGCGGGCATCGTGCTCGCGCTGCTCGAGCACCTCGACATCACGGTCCGCTCGGCCGAGGACGCCGAGCGCGAGCTCGACGTGCCGGTCCTCGCGGTCGTGCCGAGCCTCGGCCGGCGCCTGCCGCTGTCGCCGACTGCAAGCGCCGACGAACGATTGCCCCGCGCGAAGGAATCCGCGGGGTGGACGGGGAGCCTCCAATGAGCAAGATGACGGTGCCGCGCGCGGGGCGCCGCGACAAGAAGCGACGCGAGACCGCACGCGAGGCGTTCCGCGTGATGCGCTCGAACCTGCTCGTCGCGATCACGGGGCTCGAGCGCCCGTCGGTCGCGGTCACGAGCGCGATGCCGGGCGAGGGCAAGACATCGACGTGCGTCGGGATCGCGCAGTCGCTCGCGGCCGCGGGCCTGCGCGTCGTGCTCGCCGACTTCGACCTGCGCAGCCCCGACTCGCATCGCGTCCTCGGCACGACCGCGCAGCACGGCGTCTCCGACGTCCTGCTCGGCGGCCGGCGGCTCGAGGAGTGCCTCCAAGAGCTGACCTTCACGTCGATCGAGCCGGTCCGCCCGTCGATCGAGTTCCTGCCCGCGGGCCAGCCGGTCGCGAACCCGAGCGAGCTGCTCACGTCGTCGCGCACGACCGAGCTCATCTCGCGTATGACGATGCGCGCCGACGTCGTGCTCATCGACGCGCCGCCCGTCCTCGCGGTGGCGGACACGATCGAGATCGGACGCTCGGTCGGCGGTGTCGTGCTGGTGGTCGAAGCCGCGCAGACGACCCTGCCGTCGGTCACCCGCGCTCGGGACGCGCTCGCGCGCGGCGGCGTGAACCTCATGGGCGTGGTACTCAACCGCTTCGACGCGAAGCACGCCGCCGACGCCTACGAGGGCGCTCCCGGATACGGGCCCTCCGACGCGGAGATGCGGCGCGGCCGGCTCGACGAGCGGCGCCGTGCCCGCGCCTGACGCCTCGACCGCGCAAGAGCGGCGCGCGCCGGCGACCATCGTCCTCGCGACGCACGGGCGGCCACAGCTGCTGCGCGAGTGCGTGACGCACCTCGCCGACGCGATGAGACCCGGCGACGAGCTCGTCGTCGTCGAATGTTGCAACCCCGATGCGGCCGAGGCGCTCGGGGATCTTCCGGTTCCCGTCACGCACCTCGCGGAAGCGCACCAGGTGAAGTGCGCCAAGCTGAACACCGCACTGCGCCGGGCCGGCCACGACGTCGTCCTCCTGACCGACGACGACTGCCGCGTGCCGCGCGACTGGGTCGACGAGATGACGGCGCCGTTCGCAAATCCGGCGGTCGGAGTGGTGTTCGGATCCGTGCGGGGGCTCTCCGAGCTTCCCGGCGCGCGTGCAGGCGTGTCGCTGCCTCCGGGTGCGGCGCCGCCCGAGCACTGGAACTACGCACACGGCGCGTCGATGGCCGTCCGCCGACGCGCGCTCCGCGACATCGGCGGGTTCGACGAGCGGCTCGGCGCAGGCAGCGAGTGCCGCGGCGGCGAGGAAGCCGACGTCGTGATGCGCGCCGCGGCGCGTGGCTGGCTCTGCGCGATCGCCGGGGGCGCGACCGTGCACCATCTCGACTGGCGCGACGACGCCGAGAACCGCGTCAACCTGCTCGGTTACCAACGTGGGAGCGGCGCGTATCTCGGCGCCGCACTGCGTCGAGACGCGCGGGGCGCGGCGAAGACGTTCGCGCTGCGGCTGCTGCACGAGCGCGGCATGTGGCGCGACGAGCGGCGGGCACGGGGCGGCGGGTTCCGCCCGCGCATGACGGTCGCATTCGTGGGTGGCCTGCGCCGCGGGATGCGGTTGGCGCCGGAGCGATATCTCGACGACCGCGCCGATGTGTCGGACGGCGTGCATGCACACGGACGCGCGCGAGTGCTCTGGGTCACCGACGAGGCGCCGGACCGCAACGGCGGGGGCGGGAACATCCGTCAGGCCGCGCTGCTCGACGTGCTGGCCGACGGCGCTGACGTCACCGTGCTGCTCGCGGGTCACCTCAGCGACGATTCGGTACGCGCACGGGTCACCGCGGTGCTCGAGGTCCCGCGCCCGCGCCCACGGTCGCGCGAGTCGCATCGAGCCCTGCGCCGCCGCGTCCGCGACCTCGGCCGCGTCCTCGTCCGACGGCGTCCCGCCGACGTCGAGGATTCCGCACGAACCCGTCACGCGCTGCTCCCCGTCCTGCGCCGCATCGCACCCGAGTTCGATGCCGTGATCGTGCAGCACCTCGCGCTCGCACCGTTGATCGAGGCGCGCACGAGCGGGCACTGGGTGGTCGAGGTCCACAACGTTCCGAGTGAGCGCGCGCGCCAGGAAGCCGCGACCGAGACGGGCGCGCGCCAGCGTTGGCTGCTCGCACGTGAACGCGCGCACGCGCACCGCTTCCAAGCGCGCATGATCGCCGCGTACGACCGGGTGATCGTCGTGAGCGACGGCGACGCGGCCGCGCTCACGGGCGGCGCCGCGCACGACTTCCTCGTCGTGCCCAACGGCGTACGCACGGATCGCGCGCCGGTCGAGCTCTCCGACGCGCCGAGCCTGCTCCTGCCGGCGTCGCTCAACTACCGCCCGAACGTGCTCGGGGCACTGTGGTTCTGCGACGAGGTGTTCCCGCGGGTGCGCGCCGCCGTGCCCGACGCGCGGTTCGTGCTCGCGGGACGCGATCCGGTACCCGAGATCCGTGCGCTGTCGGAGCGTCCCGGCATCGATGTGCACGCCGACGTGCCGCGCATGGAGCCCTGGATCGACTGGGCACGCGTCGTCGTCGTCCCGCTACACGTCGGAACCGGCACGCGGTTGAAGGCACTCGAGGCGATGGCCGCGGGCCGCCCGCTCGTCGGCACGAGCGTCGGGCTCGAAGGGCTCGACCTCCTCGACGGTGAGCACGCGCGCATCGTCGACGATCCCGAGGCGATGGCCGCCGCGATCGTCGACCTCCTCGAGTCGCGCGGTGACGCCGAAGCGCTCGCGGCGCGCGCTCGCGCCCACGTCGACGCGCGGTTCCGCTGGGAGCGGGTCGCGCAGCCGGTGCTCGACTACTTGGAGGAGCTCGCGGACCGATCGCCGAACCGAGCGTGCAGCTCGCGCGAGACGCGTCTCGCCGCCCGTCCCGGAATCGCGCGCAGGCTCGCGGACGTCGGCGATGTGTAGAACGGCTGCTCGAACCAGTCCTGGCGCAGCGATCCGCCGGCGACGGTGCGGTACGCGATCCACTTGGCGGTGCGTCGATGCACGCTGAATCGCGGGTCGCGCTCGATGAAGGCGCAGAGGTGCGCGACCGCGGGCAGCGGGATGTCGTCGAGGATGAGCAGTCCGCCGGGCACGAGACGCGAGGCCGCGTAGAACCAGTCGATCATCGGCGTCGGGTAGCCGTGATTGCCATCGACGAACACGACGTCGAGGGGCGGTCCTCCGGCGAGCCGGGGCAGGACCTCGTCGGAAGCGCCGAGCTCGAAGCGCAGCGCGTCGGTGGACACGTCCTGGCGTTCGCAGTAGGCGAGGATGCGCGCGGCCTCGTCGGCCGACGGAGTGACGCAGGTGTGGTCGGCGCCGGTGGCCGCGAAGATCACGGTCGAGAGCCCCGAGCCGGTCTCGAGCGTGTGCATGCCGGGCCTGACGGTCTCGGCGATCAGCGCGTAGCACTCGCGGTCGGTGCCCCACAGACCGATCTCCGGATCGGGTCCGGCGGCCATCGCGTGGACCGCGGGTGGATCTGCGAGGAAACGATCGACGAGCGCGGTCCCGACTTCGAGCACCAGCCTCACCCCCCTGAAATCTCGGTCGTCATACCCACCTTCTGCCGGGCGAACCGTCTCCGCCGGCTCGTGGCTGCGCTCGAGCAACAGACCCTCGCTCGTGATCGCTTCGAGGTCGTCGTCGTCGACAACGCGTCGACCGACGACACACCACGGGCGCTGCGCGAGCTCGTGGCGCGCTCGCCACTGACGCTGCGCACCTTGGTCGAGACGACGCCCGGCCCCGCGGCGACCCGGAACGCGGGTTGGAAGGCCGCGCGCGGCGAGGTGATCGCGTTCGTCGACGACGACTGCGTCCCCGACCCGGACTGGCTCAGCTCCGGGCTCGACGCGATGCGCGCCGACGCGCGACTGGGCGTGGTGCAGGGTCAGACCCGCAAGCCCGAGGGCGAGCCGCTCGGCGACTGGTCGGTGTGGCGGCAGATCACCGCGCCGACGCCGTACTTCGAGGCCTGCAACATCTTCTACCGGCGCGCCGCGCTCGCGGAGACGCCGGGGTTCGACGAGGGCATCGGCAACTACGGCGAGGACTGCGCCGCGGGTTGGGCCGTGATCGCCGCGGGCTGGCGGCGCGGCTTCGCGGAAGCGGCGCTCGCCTATCACGACGTCGAAGAGCGCGGCGTGCGCTACCACCTCCGCACCGGGCTGCTCGAGCGCCACGTTGCGCGGCTCGCCCGCCGGCACCCCGAGTTCCGCGAGGAGGCGTTCTGGCGGCCGTGGGCCTTCCGGCGCGAGAACGCGGCGTTCACGCTCGCGGTCGCGGGCCTCGCGCTGTCGCTTCGTCACCGCCCCGCGCTGCTGCTCGTCGTCCCGTACGTGCGGCTGCGCATGCCGCCGCCCCAGCACCCGCGCCGGCTGCGGTTCCTCGCGGAGCGGATCGCGGTCGACAGCGCCCAGTTCGCCGGCATGCGCGTGGGCTCGCTGCGCTACCGATTGGCCGTGCTGTGAACGGATTAGACGCGCAGGGTTCGGGGAACGGTGTCGCCGTGCACGGCGGCGGGACCCGCGGGGACGCCGGGCCGGTTCTCCGGTTCGACGCACACCCCGAGCGGGTGGGTGAATGGTTGCAGAACGTGTGGGGTGCCCGCGCGCTGCTCGTCGCGCTCGCGCACAAGGATTTCCGCGTCCGCTACAAGCGCGCCTCGCTCGGGATCCTCTGGTCGGTCGCGCTACCCGTGCTGCAGTCCGCGGTGATGGTGTTCATCTTCTCCCGCGTCGGCCACTTCGGGAACTCGCAGTTCAACTACGCGGGCTTCGTCCTCGCGGGCATGGTGCCGTGGCTGTATCTGTCGACGTCGTTGCTGAACGCGACCACCTCGATCGTCGACTCGAGCGACCTCACCGACAAGGTGTTCTTCCCGCGTGCGATCCTGCCGCTCGTCACGCCGGCTGCGAACCTCGTGACCCTCGGCATCTCCACCGTGCTGCTCCTCGTCGCGTTGCCCGTCGTCGGCTCGTCGATCCGACTGCGCTTCCTGCTGGTGATCCCGGCGATCGGGTTGCTCTGCGCGTTCACGGCCGCGATGTCGCTCGCGCTCGGCGCGCTGTACGTGTACTTCCGCGACGTGAAGTTCATGGTGTCGGCTGCGCTCATGGTCTGGATCTACGTCACGCCGATCGTGTATCCGCCGAGCGCGCTGCACCACGCGGGCTCGCTGCTCGACTTCAACCCGCTCACCGGCATCGTCGGCCTCTTCCAGCGGGCGGCGGTCGGCGCGTCGGTGCCATCGGCGCGCGCGCTGCTCGTCTCCGTGTTCGGCACCGTCGTGCTGGGCGCGGTCGCGGTGGCCGCGCACCGCCGCCACGACCGACTCTTCGTGGACCTGCTGTGAACGCCCCCGCCGCGATCGAGCTCGCCAACGTCGGCAAGCGCTATTGGAAGATCAAGGAGCGCAGCCTGCTGCGCGCGCTCGTGCCGTTCGGTCCGCCGAACCGCAGCGAGCTGTGGGCGTTGCACGAGGCCGACCTGCGCGTCGACGCGGGCGAGACCATCGGCATCATCGGTCCGAACGGCGCGGGCAAGTCGACGATGCTGAAGCTGCTCGCGGGCGTCACCCGCCCGACCGTCGGCACGGTCACCACGCGCGGCCGTGTCGCTCCGCTGCTGAGTGTCGGTGTCGGCTTCCATCAGGAGATGACCGGCCGCGAGAACATCTACGTGAACGGGATGCTCCTCGGATTCGGCCGGCACCGCATCGACCAGCTGTTCGACGAGATCGTCGCGTTCTCGCAGCTCGAGGACTTCATCGACACGCCGGTGAAGTTCTATTCGTCGGGCATGTACATGCGACTCGGCTTCTCGGTCGCGATCCACGTCGAGCCCGACATCCTGCTCGTCGACGAGGTGCTCGCGGTCGGCGACATCGGCTTCCGCCTTCGCAGCTTCGACAAGATGCGCGAGCTCCAGCGCTCGGGAACCGCGCTCGTGTTCGTGAGTCACTGGCTCCAGGCCGTGCAGCTGCTGTGCCCGCGCGCGGTGTGCATGTACGGCGGTCGCATCGTGTTCGACGGTCCCACCGAGGGCGCGATCGCGCGTCTGCACGAGCTGTTGTCGCACGACGAGCGCGCGCCGGGCGAGGAGGAGGCGGTCGAGATCCTCGACCGCGAGCTCGTCGACCCTGAGGGCCGTCCGGTGCGCACGACGACGCAGGACCGCACACTGACGTTCCGGATGCGCGTGCGCTTCGCGCACGCCGTGGCCAGTCCGCAGGTGCTCTTCCGAGTCCTCGCCGAGGACAGCACGCTGACTTACCAGATGCAGACGGCGGTCGGCGAGCAGTGGCGCACGTTCGCCGCGGGCGAAGAGGCGAGCGTGACCGTGCCGTTCCGGCCGCGGCTCGGCGGCGGCGGCACCTTCCGAATCGCCATGATCGTCACCTCGGCCGACGGCGCGATACCGCTCGTGCACGACGAGCAGGGCTTGACCTTCTTCGTCGAGCCGTTGCGCGGTGTCGTTGGCGTGAGCGACATGGAAGCGCGGATCGAGATCGACGACGAGGACCGTACCGACCAGCGTTCGTTGCGCTTCGAGGACCGGCGGTCCGCAGCGCTCGAAGGCGCGTGAGCGCACTCAGGACCGCACGAAGGAAAGGACGGATCGATGAGCAAGCGTGGAGCGCACGCCGGCGGCTTCGGCGTCACGGTCGAGGTCCCCGACTGGCTCGGGAAGATGGTGCGCGCGGTGCGGCCGAAGCCGGCGGCGACGCCCGACAAGCTGTCGTTCGCGCCGCCGCCCAGCGTCGACATCGACCGGCGCGAGAAGGAGATGGCGTTCATGCGCGCCTTCATCGCCGAGGAGGAGTCGCGCCCGCGGCAGGAGCCGGCCGACGAGATCGCCGCGCAGGGCTGGTACCACACGATCGAGCTGCCCGGCGGCGTGGTGACCCCCGGTCGTTTCGATCACCGGCCGCTGCTCCCCCACTACGGCCTGCCCGTCGACCTCACAGGTAAGCGCGCGCTCGACGTCGGCAGCGGCGACGGCTTCTGGGCCTTCGCGCTCGAGCGCACGGGCGCCGAGGTGACCAGCGTCGACATCGAGACATTCTCGGAGGTCGACATGCCGCGCGCGATCCACGCGCTGTTCGTCGACCGCGACATGGACCTGTCGTTCCGGCAGGGCATGGAGATCGCGCACCGGCGACTCGGATCGAAGGTGAAGCTCGTGAACTCCGCGATCTACGACCTCGACCCCGCGTCGATCGGCACGTTCGACTTCGTGCACGCGGGCGACATCCTCCTGCACCTGCGTGATCCCGCGCTCGCGCTGCAGCGCCTGCGCGGGGTGTGCTCAGGTGAGGCGTTGCTCGCCGACCTCTTCGACCCGTCGATCGACGCGCTCGGTGCGGGGCCGGGCCTCACGCGCTACCGCGGCGGCTTCCACGACGCGACCTGGTGGGCGCCTGCGCTCTCCACGCTCGTGCAGATGGTCGCCGACGCGGGCTTCCGTGACGTCGAGCTCGTGACGACCTACAGCCTCTCCGACATCGACAGCGCGGTCGGTCCCTGGCGCGCGGTGATCAGGGCACGCGTCTGACGCGACGCGCGAGGCGAGTCGGCGACGTCGTCGATCAGAGCGTTCCGCAAGCCCGGGGCGCTTCGGAGCCATCCAGCCAACGAGTGCCGAGCCAGTCACACAGCGCTTCGGCGATCACCGATTGGCCCGCGGCGCGCAGGTCGTAGCCCGTCGCGCCGAACACGTCACGCTCGTGCAGCTGCCCCGAGTCGAGCCGGCCCAGGATCGCCGTCCGGTAGTCGAGCACGAACAGGCCATGATCCTGCGCGAACCGCATGTAACGCTCGGTCGCCTGCTCGACGAGCTGCCGGTCCGTCCACCCCGACCGCAGTACCGGATGCGAGGACAACATCGCGCACGGAACGCCGGGCCGATGCTCGGCCAGCCACGAGAGCACGCGATGGACGTCCTCTTCGCGAACGATGCTCTCGGGCTCGGGCCAGTAGGAGCGACCCCAACGGTTGAGTGCCGGCCCGGTCACATGGCGGTGCAGCGAGCCGCCGAGCGAGCCCGCGCGCCAGTTCGCCCACAGCGCCAGGGAAGCCGTGCGCGGGCCGGTCGAAGCCAGCAGCCGCCGCATTCCGTGCCGTCCTCCGAACTGCAGGATGATCGCGTCCGACTCGACCGGCACCAGCCGCTCCAGGCCGGCCTCGGTCACTTCCGCGGCCGTCCCGGCGAAGTAGTTGGAGAACCCCATCGCGATGCCCTGCCGGCGCAGCAAGTCGGCGAGCGCCGCGGGATACCCCGGCGGACCCATGGTGTGCGCGAAGTCGATGATCTGCCAGCTGCAGTCACCGATCCGCGCGAGATGTCGGCGCGGCAACCCCGGCTCCTGAACGCCATGCCAGTCCAACGTCGGGTTGGGGACCTTCAGCCAGTCGCGGCGACCGAGTTTCATCGACCTGTGCGCTCGAGCCAGAAGGACTTGCCGAAACTGCCGAGTCGTGGCGCGCACGCGTCGAGCTCGTGCGGTTGGTCGTCGGCGCGCGTGAGGTAGAAGGCGGGCAGCACGACGCACGCGCCCGCGGCGCCACCGAGCAGGTACGCGGCGAGCAGGTACTGCTCGGCGTAGAAGCGCCGGGTCCAATCGGCCGGGTAGTCCCACGGCAGGAAGACGTCGTCGATGCCGACGAGCACACCCGGGGGCAGCGCGGGCAGCAGGTCGAGCAGCATCACGACCGTGTCGGCACCCGTGTACGCCTCGTGCGACCCGTCGAACAGCACGATGTCGCCGGGCGAGAGCGCCGTGAACAGCTCGGGGTCGACGTCCTGCACCGGGCTGCGCACGACACGGTCGCAGAGCGCGTCGACCTCGGCGCGCGGCGCGGGATCGATCGACGTGATGCGGGTCGGTAGACCGTGACGTTCGATCGTGCGCCGAGCGAACATCGTCGAGTAGCCCGACCCGACCTCGACGTAGTTCGCGGGGGCGCGGTCGATCAACGACGCGCACTGGAAGCCCGCGTCGAGCGCGCCCCAGAAGTCGTTGTCCCAGTGCAGCGTCGTCGGACCGCCGTGCGCAGGGATCGACGCGAGGAAGTCGAGGTGCGCGCCGACCGACTTGCGCGCGGCCTCGAACAGGTCGAGATCACGCGCGAGCAGCGCTTCGAGCGCGGCGTTCGCGGGTTGACCCCAACCCCAGCGCGGCTGCGGATCGATCGGGTACGAAGTGAGGAACGCGCGCCGGCCCGAGAGTCGCTCGGCCGCGGCCAGCGCGCCTTCGAACCCCGCCTTGCGCACTCGCGGCGGCAGCGACGGCCGTTGCCGAATCATTGGCCGGCCCCGGAACCGACCGTGGTGAGCACGCGTCGGCGTGCGATGGCGACCCCGCGCAGCACGCCGAGCGTGACCCTCGGCGGCAGTGGCCGCAGGAGCCGGTTACCCAGAGTCCGTCCCGTCATCGGCGCGTCCGGCCACGGCGTCGCGGCGCGGTGTTCCAGGTACGCGCGCCGGAACGGGTGCTTGCTGAGGTAGTGCCACGGCTTCGCGAGCACCGGACCCTCGAAGTGCACGATCGCCGGATGCGCGCGCGCCTCGCGGACCACCGTTGCGCCGAACACGTCCGTCGCCTCGGGCAGGAGGAACAGGCTGTTCATGCAGTTCCAGCGCGGGTGCAGTGAGCGGCACCGCGTACCGAGGATGGCGTTGAGCGCGTCCTGGTCGGGCCAGCGCAGCCGTTCGCCGCGCGCGTAGCGCGTGATCCGGGCCGTGCAGTCGCCCGCGCGCATCTCGTCGAGGTTGAAGAGCAGCACCCCGCTGTTGAAGTAGGGCTGGTCGGGGGGGAGCCCGAGCTCGCGCGCGTGGTGTGCGTGCGCGGCCTCGAGCACGTTCGTGACCGCGGCGACGTACGTATCCGCGAGGGGCTCCCGCCACAGCGGCCGGAGGTCGTCGACGATCAACGTGTCGGCGTCGAGGTAGAGCACGCGGTCGACGTCGGGGAGCAGCTCGGGAAGGAACACCCGGTTCCACATGATCGGCGGGATCCCGTTGATCGCGGGGAGACCGGCGAGGTGCGCGTCGTCGATCGCGTGGAGCTCGACGGTTCCGCCGTTGCGCTCGATGTGAGCGGCGAGCCGTGCGCGATCGTCGGCGTCGAACGTCGGTGCGTGCAGGAAGTGCACGACGACGCCGTCGGATGCGTGCCGCGTGAGCAGCGAGTGCAGCATGGTTGCGCAGTGGCCGACGTACGCCTCGTCGGCCGCGCACGCGACGTGCATCGTCATGGCGTCGTCTCCGCGTCAGACCGCGCGGTGGAACAGCAGGAAGTGGTCGGTGACCTTCATGAGGTCGCGCACCGCGGGATCCGAGATCACCGGCTCGGATTCGACGAGCTCGTAGCCCGCAGCCTCGATGAGTGGGCGCGCGTCGTGACGCGACCCGTCGCGCTCGAAGCTCAGGACCTCGTCGCGGTCGTTCGGGACGATGAACAGATCCGGGATGCGCAGCGCCGCGACGCGATCCATCCACCAGCCGATCGAGTCGTACGTGCACTCCGAGAAGCTGTGGATGTTCACCGCGAGATCGAACGCGCCGGGTTCGAGCGCGCCGTCGAGCTCGTGAAGCGGGACGACGCGCGCCGGCGGCGCGCAGCCTCGGAACTGCGTGTAGTACTCGCACAGGAACGTCGACTCGGGAATCGCGTCGACACAGCAGTAGTCGTCGAGGCCGGGCGCCGCGCCCGACATGCGGTGCGCCATGCGCCCGTAGCCCGCACCGATGTCGAGCACACGCAGGTGCGAGCGGTCGAGCACGTGCAGGTGCCGGTCGAGGAAGGCGAGCTCGTTCACCGAGTCGAGCAGGTCGCGACTCACGCGCGTCCGGCCGGGGAAGTCGAACGTCCAGCAGCCGAACTGCCCGTCCTCGCCGAGCTGCTCGACGAGCCCGCGCGGATCACGCGCGCGCACGTACTCCGAGTAGGCGAAGTACTTGAGCTGCATCACGCGCGGCCACTCGCGGTAGTGCCACACGTAGGCGTTCTCGCCGCGGAAGTGCGCGAGGTCGAGCTGCGCGTCGATGCGTTCCTGGTTCCACACCGACGGCACGATCACGGGCAGACCGGTCGCCGCGTACGCGCCGCGCAACTCGGCGAGCCGCGGGTGATCGACGGCGAGCGCCTCCGATGCTCCGGTCGGCAACGCGCGCGTGTCGTCGAAGTTCTGGCTGAGCATCTTCCACTCGATCGGCGTGAGCTGCGGGAGCGCGGCCTCGAGCCACAGCTCCACCGCGAAGCGCTGGTCGCCCTCCGCGAGCCGCTTGAGTCGCCGCCACGCCTTCCGCGCGGTGCGCTGCAACGCGGGGCGTTCGACGAGCGCGCGCCGCAGCGAGTTCGACGCGCCGACGCGCTCCTCGCGACGCACCGCGTCCCAGAGGTCGACGAACTTGCGGTCGTCCGGACCGAGGTGCGTGCGCAGCAGGCACCACGTGTCCATGCCGTACTCCCAGGTCTCGTAGCCGTGCGCGTGGAGGAACTCGCGGCAGCGACCCTGGTCGTCGGCCGACAGGTGGTAGTGCTCGTAGATCACGAGTCGCGGGCGGTGGGCGGCGTAGTCGATCGCCTTCACGACGTCGAAGTCCGAGCCTTCGGCGTCGATGTGCACGAGGTCGATCCGACCGACACCGTGACGCGCGCACAGCGATTCGAACGTGAGCGTCGGCAGGTCCGTGCGGACGATGCGGTCGGCGATGTCGGGAATGTGCTCGACGTGCTTCAACACGTGCTCACGCCGGAACGAGCCGATGCCGTCGTACCACTGCGGCAGACCCACGGCCTCGTGATCGGGAACCGGGGCAAGGTGGTAGAAGGGCAGCTCACCGTCGGAGTCGCCGATCGCGACGGGCTCGAGCGTGATGCGATCGGAGAACCGGCCGTAGTTCTGCTGCAGTCGCGCGAACACGTACGGGACGGGCTCGATCATGATGCCGTGCCACGGCTGGCGCAGGATCGCCGCGCGCAGCGGATCGCACTGCTCGCCGTCGTTCGACCCGACCTGCACGAAGAACGCGTTCGGATACGTGCGCTCGAACTCGAGGAGGATGCGCTCGCCCGCGGGCGACGGCGGACGGCCGCGCGACTGGTACGCGCGGTACAGCTCGCCGGGTACCGCCGCGGCTTTGGCCGCGATGTCGCCGAGCTCGCGCCGGCGGGGCGGATCCATCGTGGTGGTCATCGTCGAGACCTCTCCTGGTCGGGCTTGACGGCGACGAGCGCGAACACGAGCGCGTTCTCCGCGCGGCTCGCGGAGCTCTGCCGGTCGAAGGCGGCGACGAGCCCCTGCATCAGCCAGAAGTAGGTGCGGAGCAACCGCCGGGGCACGCGCTGGTGGGTGGCGTCCTGGAAGAGCTGGATGCCGGTCGCGGCGAGGCCCATGATCCCCTCGAACCGCTCGATCCGGAGCCCCGCGTCGGCGACGACGTGCTGCAGTCCGTCGGCGGTCCAGCGCCAGTAGTCGACCGGGTCGCGGTGCAGCGCCATGATCCCGTGCGTCGAGAGCAGCAGCCGGCCGCCGGGTCGCAGCACGCGCGCGCATTCCGCGAGGTAGCGGTCGGGACGCTCGACGTGCTCGAGCACCTGGCACGAGAACATCGCGTCGGCGCTCGCGTCGGGCAACGGCAGCCGACCGTCGGGCGTGAGCTCGATGGCGGCATCGGGGTTTCCGCGCAGATCGGCGCCGAGGTAGACGACGTCGCCGAACAGGTCGCGGTACTTCATGTCGGCGCAGCCGTAGTCGACGACGGTCGAGCACGGCGAGAGGTCGAGGGCGCCGGTCAGCTCGCCGAGCACGGTGCGCAGCTCGCGGATGATGTGCGCGAGCGGGTGCCCGCGCGTCGGGCGGTGGAGACGTTCGCGGTCGACGACCAGGAAGCGCGGACCGTCGCCGGCCGCGCCGCCCTCGCGACTCGCATCCAAGAGCTTCGCTTCCACGGCCTCCAGCCCCGGTCCCCCGCCCCGACGACCGTCAGATCCGGTCCTCCCGGGGCACGGCGCCCGTTCTTCCCGCATCACGCTCGCCTCACACCTCCCGGTGTGACGCGGGCGCGGCGGGGATGAGCCGACGCCCTCTCGGCTCGTCAACGACGCGTACTTCTCCACGGATGGCGCGGCCGACCTTCCTGCACCGGATCGACTACACGGGCCGGATCGGCATCAAGGGCTGACGGGGCTTCGTCTCGAGCACGGTCGCAGGGCCGAACCGGCGCAGCGGTCCGAGGCGCACGACCCGTGCCGCGAGCGCGCGCTTGCGGCCGCCGGTCCACGCGACGGGATGCCGGCCGACGACGTCGAAGTGCGCGTCGAGAGCATCGACCGCATGGCGTGTGCGCGCGCGGTCAGGTCCGAGGCGGACTCGTTCGAGCACGCGCCGGGACGCGAGCCGCGCGTCGAAGCGATTGGTCGTGCTGAACACGACGGACCCACCGGCGCGCACGACGCGCGCGAGCTCCTTGCTCCCCTGGGTGTCGTGTGCGGCGGCGGCGGCGAACGCGTGGTCGCGGAACGGCAACGCGTGCGCGTCGGCCCGCACGATCGCGCCCGCGGCTCGAACCGTGCGGTCGTCGGTCGTGAGGTCGAGCACCGGACCGTGTGACCGGTTCAGCAGTGCGGCGACGACGCGGTCGCGATCGTCGACCGGTCCGCGGGGCGGGATCCGGATCACGCCGGCCGCGGCGAGGTCTCGGCCGCGGTCGCGTCCCGAGTCGCCGGAGATCGCCGCGCGGTGCCAGTCGTCGAGCGTGTCGGCCAGGTGGTCGACGGTGAGCTCCCGAGCCGTCTCGAAGCCGCCCTTCACCACGAGCCGCCGCAGATCCGGGTCGCGCAGCAGGCGCGTGATCGCGCCGGCGAGTGCGTGCTCGTCGCGCGGTTTGAAGCGCACGCAGTTCTCGCCGTCGCGCAGGAACTCGCCCGATCCGCCGACGCCCGACGCGACGACCGGCGTTCCGCACGCCATCGCTTCCAGCGGCACGAGACCGAAGGGCTCCGGCCACTCGCTCGGGAACACCACCGCGTCGGCCGCGCGGTAGCGGGCCGCGAGCTCGTTCCGCTCGAGCGATCCGAACTCGACCCGTGTCGCGACGCCGAGCGACTGCGCGAGCGCTCGCAGTCGTGCCCGCTCGTGGTCCGCGCCGCGGCCGAAGCATTCGAGCGTCACCTCGGGCGGGAGCAGGGTCAGCGCTCGCAACAGCGTGTCGACCCCTTTCAAGGCGTCGAGCCGGCCGACGTAGAGCAGGCGTCCGACGACCCGCTCCGGGTTTTCGTCGGACGACGACTCGGTCGGGAAATCGGCCGGCTCGATCCCGCTGTAGACCACGGTCGAGCGCGGATACGACCACGGTTTGGCGTCGATCACCGCGGCGCGGGTCGTGTCGCTGACGAAGCAGAAGCTGCCGCGATCGGTGAATCGGCCGCGAGTCGTCGGCATGCCGCTGACGCGCTGCACTGCCCGTCCCGCGAGCGCGCGCAGCGGACCTCCACCCTCGAAGCGCGCGATCCAGGGGTCGGTCGACGCGGTGTAGACGGGCCAGTTGTCGCAGACGACGTAGACGATCGGGAGCCCGGACTCCGTCAGGAGCTGCAGCAAGCTCGCCGGGATCGCGACCATGTGCCACACCGACACCACGTCGGGCCGGAACTCGGCGAGCTGCTCGGCGAGGACGCGGTGATCCGCCCGTTCGATCGCGACGAGCTCCCGCAGGCCCGGCTTCGTTCGCGTCGCCTCGTGGTAGTGCGGCCGGAGCTCGCGGCGGACGAGCGCCTCGTGCGCGGCGTCGGCGGGACGCGCACGAGGTACCCGCTCGTCACTGCAGACGACACGAACCTCGTGACCGCGCTGGACCCAGCGCGTCATCACATCGAAACACGAGAGCTCGTAGCCGCCGAAGTGGTGCGGCGGGTACCAACTCGTGAGCGTGAGGATGCGGGCCATCGAACCGCCTCGGCCGGTCCGTGCCCGGCGAATTCGCGCCGGCCGAACCCCCGCGGCCCGGCCCGGCGGTCGCTCTACCCGAAACCCCTCGCACTACGCATGAGTCGGGGCCGCGCGGGTAAGACGCAGCCGTGCTGGGGCTGGGACGCGGGTCCCTACGTTGATGTGACCGTCTCCACGCGGTCGCGGGCGGTGCGACGGGCGGCGGTCGAGGGATGGCCGTGGCTCGTCCCTGTCGCGCTCGCAGCCTTCGTCTACGGGACCCACGGCGCGTACGTGTCCCGAGCGCTCGCCGCGCTCGCGGCGGCGGTCGTGGTCCTGCTCGCGGCCCGCCGACCGGATCGCAGCTTGCTCGTGCTCGTCGCGCTGCTTCCGTTCCAGGGCCTCCTGCTCGCGCAGCTCTACCGATGGGGTGTGCCCGGCGCGGTCGTCCGCCCGCTGGGCAGCTGGAAGGAGGCGCTCGGTCTCGGCGTCGTGCTCGCCGGCATCGGCGGCTACCGCGCCGGCCGGCAGCGGCTCGACGCGCTCGACGGGCTCGGCTTCGCGTACGTCGCGATCGTCGGCGCCTACGCGCTCGCGCCCCACTTCTTCGCGCCGGGCGCACCGATGGACACGAGCGCCCGGTCGCTCGCGTTCCGTGCGTCCGCGGGCTTCGTGATCCTCCTCCTCGCGGCGCGGCACGCACCGCTCGGAGACGACTTCGGCGACCGGCTCGCCCGCGTCGTGATGGTCGTCGGCTGCGTCGTGGCCGCCGTGTGCGTGTACGAGTACTTCTTCTCGGCGTCGTGGAACCGGTGGGTCGTCGAGAAGGTGCAGTACACGCGCTACGAGGTCTCGATCCTCCACAACTCGCCGTACAGCCTCAGCGACGTCCGTCGCTACAGCGTGATCGGCGGGCATCACGTACTGCGGACGGGCTCGGTCTTCTTCGATCCGACGACGTGCGGCTTCTTCCTCGTACTGCCGTTCGCACTCGCGGTCGAACGACGGCTGCGTTCGGCGGCGCGTGGCGCGATCCCCGCGATCGTGCTCATTGCTGCCGGACTCGTGCTCACCGAGACGCGTGCTGCGCTGCTCGGTGCACTGATCGTCACGCTCCTCGCGCTGCGACCCGCGGCCGGGCGCACACTCGACCGGCGTCTCCAGTTCACGTTCGTCTTGCTCGCGGGCTTCGCCGTCCTGCTGCCCGCGGCCACCGCGATCGGGCTCGGCCAGCGGGTCGCCGCCACGTCGACGCAGCGCGACCCGTCATCCGTCGACCACGTGCGCTCGTTCTGGACCGGGCTCGACGCGGTCAAGGCGAACCCGATCGGGCACGGGCTCGGGACTTCGGCCGGTGTCGGGCAACGGTTCGACCAGGGCCAGGCGACGATCGGTGAGAACTCGTACCTCCAGGTCGGCATCGAGACCGGCGTCGCCGCGATGGCGGTCTTCATCGGCATCACCGTGTCGGCCATCGGCCGGCTCCGCCGGCTCTCCCGGAGCCGGTCCCACCTCGCGACGTCCGCGGCCTTCAGCGCGGGCGTCGGCCTCGCGATCGGCGGCCTCTTCCTGCAGACGTGGGTCGACTTCTCGGTCGCGTGGACGTTCTGGGCCCTCGCGGGCGCAGCCATCGGCATCGCGGAGCGGTCGCGCACGCGCGCCGACCCGCTCGTGCCGATCGAGAGCTTCGCGTGAGCGGCGTGCGGGTCGGCTTCGACGTGAGCGCGCTCCTCTCGGGCGACACCGGTGTCGCCCGCTACGTACGCGAGCTCGGTGCTGCGATCGAACGCGCCGACGTCGACGTCGTGCGCTTCGCGATCGGCCGCGGTCGCAATCGCAGCGCGCTTCCACAGGCGACGCGCCGCATCCCGGTACCGCTGCGCCTCGTCCAGCGCACGTGGACGCTCGCGGGATCCCCGCGTGCCGAACAGCTCGCGCCCGGCTGCGACATCGTCCACACGCCCGATCTCGTGCCGCCGCCGACGCGCCGACCGCTCGTGCTCACGGTGCACGACCTCGTCGCGCTGGAGCATCCCGACCTTCACCCGCCGCGCTCCTCCGTCGTGCAGCGCCACCAGCTCGCAGCCGCGGCGGAGCGCGCGACCGTCGTGATCGCGGTCTCGCAGGCGACCGCGGACGCGTTGACCGCGCGCGGCGTCGATCCCGATCGCATCGTCGTCGCGCCCAATGGAGTCACCGCGCTCCCCCGCCCGCGTCCCGAGCTGGCGCCGCCGGGCCGGTTCCTGCTCGCGGTGGGATCGCTGACTCCGCGTAAGGGTCTCGACACCTTGCTCGCGGCGTTCGCGCGCGCGGATCTGCCGGGCGACGTGCGGCTGGTGCTCGCGGGGCCGCCCGGCTTCCGAGCCGACTCCGTCACCGACGCGATCGTGCAGCACGATCTCGGCGACCGCGTCGATGTCCTCGGCCGCGTGAGCGACGAGCGCCTCGCCGCGCTCTACGCCGCGTGCACCGCGGTGTGCGCGCCGAGCATCGCGGAAGGATTCGGGCTCCCGATCCTCGAGGCCGGGGCCGCGGGCGCGCCCGTGATCGCGAGCGACATCGCCGTGTTCCGAGAGGTCGCCGGAGAGGCTGCCTGGTTCGCCCGGTCGCGCGACGTGCGCGCCTGGGCCGGTGCGCTCGAGCGCGTCGTCGGCGACAAGGAGCTGCGCGACGATCTGCGCGAGCGCGGCATCGACGTCGCGCGGCAATACACCTGGGATCGCTCGGCCGCGCTGACGCGCGCCGCCTACGAGCGCGCGGTCGCATGAGCGCGCTCCCGGATTCTTCGACCGCGCCGGCGATCTCGGTCGTCGTCGTCAACTGGAACGGCGGCGACGAGGTGATCGCGTGCCTCGAGTCGCTCGCGAGCTGCCCACCGTCGGTTCCCTTCGACGTGATCCTCGTCGACAACGCGTCGAGCGACGGGAGCGTCAAGCGCATCCGCCGCGATCTGCCGTGGGTCCGCGTGATCGCGAACCGCAAGAACCTCGGTCTCGCGGCCGGCAACAACCAGGGCATCCGCGCCTCCGAGTCCGAGTACGTGCTCATCAGCAATCCCGACGTCCACTACAAGCCGGGCGCGATCGACGCGCTGCACGAGCTCCTACTGCGTCGTGACCGCGCCGCGTTCGCGATCGCGCGACTGCGGGATCCGGACGGGACGCTGCAGACGTCGGCGGGCGATCTGCCGACACTGTCCGAGGCCTTGATGGGTCGCGCGCTGACCCGCAACAACGGCGCGCGGCGCGGCTTCTGGTGGCACGGATGGGACCACGACGCAGAGCAGCGCATCGGTCACGGCGGCGAGGCGTGCTACCTCGTGCGGCGTGACACGATCACGGAGATCGGCGTGCAGGACGAGCGCTTCTGGCTCGACTGGGAGGGCATCGACTGGAGCCGGCGCGTCGCGGAGGCGGGCTGGGAGATCTGGTACTGCCCCGAGGCGGAAGTCGTGCACGTCGGCGGCGTGAGCCTGCGCCAGGTGAAGTACCGCTGGATCTTCTTCTCGCACCGCGGCATGTACCGCTACTTCGCGCCACGCACGGCGCGCGTCCTCCGGCCGTTCCTCGCGCTCGCCATCGTGGCGCGGGCGGCGACGAAGATGGCCGTCGCCACGGTCGACGCGCGCATCTACGACCGGGCCCACTGACACCGCGATGCGCGTCTCCTTCGATGCCCGCAACGTCGGTCTCCCCGGCATCGGTCGCTTCATCCTCGGGTTGTGGTCGGGCCTCACCGCGCTCGACGCCGACGTCGTCGGCATCTGGCCCGGACGCGACGGTCAGAATTGGCTCGGCGCGCACCACGCCGGTCCCGCCGGCCACCACGTGCGCGTCGGCGCGCGGCCCTTCCTCCCGGTCGAGCAGGCCGCGGTGCCGTGGGTGCTGCGCCGAATCCACGCCGACGTGCACCACGCGACGCACTTCAACCTTCCGTACGTCACGTCGGTCCCGATCGTGCTGACGGTGCACGACCTGATCGCGTACCTCGACCCGTCGAAGGCGCGCTCTCGAGCGGCGGGTGCGTACTACCGCACCGCGTACCCGCGCGCGGTGCGGCGCGCCGACGCGATCGTCGCGGTGTCGCCGTTCACCGCGCGCCAGTTGACCGAGGCGCTCGGCGTTCCCGAGTCGCGGATTCGCGTCATCGAGGCGGGAATCGACCACGAGCACTGGTGGCCGCGCGACGCGGAGGAGATCGCAACGGTCCGGCGGCGCTTCGCACTCCCCGAGGACTACCTCCTGTACGTCGGGACCGCGAAGCCGCACAAGAACCTCGCGACGTTGTTCGCCGCGCACCGGCCGGCGCATCCCCCGCTCGTGATCGCCGGCGCCACGCCCGCCGAAGTCGACGCGCTCGGCATCCCGGCGGCGCCCGTCGACCGGCGCATCGTGCTCGGACGCATGCCCGAGGACGCGCTGCCCGCCCTGTACTCCGGTGCGCGCGCACTCGTGCTGCCTTCGTTGCACGAAGGCTTCGGCCTCACCCCGCTCGAAGCGATGGCGTGCGGCATCCCGGTCGTCGTGAGCGACGGTGGCGCGTTGCCCGACACCGTCGGCGACGCCGCGATCGTGCTGCCCGCACGCGACGTGGGCGCGTGGACCGACGCACTCACGACCGTGTGCGCCGACGACGACGTGCGCGCCCGTCTCGTCGCGGCCGGATCTGCGCACACGAGCGCGCGCCGGTGGACCGACGCGGCCGAGCAGTATCTCGACGTCTACCGATCGGTTGCCGCGTGAACCGCCTCCGCGTCGCGATCGACGCCCGCCGCCTGCAGGACGTCCCCCTCGGCGGCGTCGGCCGCTCGATGGACGGTGTGCTCGAACGGGTTGCGAGCGAAGCCGACGTCACGCTGCTCACCGACGCGCGCCGCGACCCGGCGCCGAGCGGTCTGCGTCAGGTCGCGCTCGCGGTCGTGCCGCGTGCACCGGAGAGCGTGTGGCTCCAGTGGAGCGTGCCCCGCTGGCTGCGTCGCTTCCACGGTGTCTTCCACGGCACGTTCAACGCGCTGCCGCTGCACTCACCCGCGCCGGCGGTCGTCACGATCCACGACCTGAGTTGGGAAGTGCATCCCGAGGGCTTCACACCGTCGAAGCGCAGGATCTTCCAGGCCTCGGCGCGCCACGCGGCGCGGGCCGCACGCGTCGTCGTCACCCCGTCGCAGTTCACGCGCCGCGAGCTCATCGACTGCTACGGCGTCGACCCTCGGCGGGTCGTCGTCACGCCGTGGGGCGTCGAGGCGCGCTTCGATCCCGCGCGCGCGTCCGACGCGCCCGCCCTCTGCGAACGGCTGGGTGTGCACGAGCCGTACATCGTCGCCATGGGTGGCGCGCCGAGACGTGGGTTGGCGGTCGCGATCGCGGCGTGGCGGCAGCTTCGCGCCGAGGGCCGCCCGATCTCGTTGGTCGCGGTCGGACCGGAGCCGCTCCCCGACGATCCCGGGCTCGCCCGTGCCGGCTATCTCGACGACCACGAATGGCCCGCGCTGCTCGCGGGCGCGCACGCGTTCTGCTACCCGACGCGGTACGAAGGCTTCGGCGTGCCCGCGCTCGAGGGGCTCGCGAGCGGCACGCCGGTCGTGTGCGCGCCGTGCGGCGCGCTTCCCGAGGTGCTCGACGGTGCGGCCGAGTGGTGCACGAGCGCGACAGAGCCGGCGATTGCGGCCGGCCTACGACGCGTGCTCGACGATCCGGCGCGCGCTCGGTTGCTGCGCGACGCGGGACTGCGCCGCGCCGCGGAGCAGCCGTCGTGGGACGTAGCCGCCGAGTCGTTGCTGCGCGCGTACCACGCCGCAGCGACGGATCAGTAGCGCGCGTCTACGCGCCCTGACGCGCGACCACCGATCGAAAGACGTCTGCGTGGGCGGCCGCGCACCGGTCCCAGGTGAAGTCGCGTGCGCGTGCGATGCCTCGCTGCGACCACGCGTTCCACACGTCGTCCTCGCTCAGGAGCAACGTGAGCGCGTCGGCGAACCCGTCGACGTCGCCGTCGCGCACGAGCACGCCGCCCGCACCGACCGTCTCGCCGATCGCGCTGTTGTCGAACGCGACCACGGGCGTGCCACAGGCCATCGCCTCGAGCGCGGGGAGGCAGAACCCTTCGTAGCGGCTCGTGACGATCAGGGCATCGGCCGACCGGTAGGTCGCGACGACGTCGTCGACGAAGCCGAGCAGGTCGACCAGATCCGGACGGTCCGCCTCGGCGAGCAGCGCCTGCACCGCGGCCTCGTGCCAGGGCGCGAGATGGCCGACCATCGCCAGCCGGTGCGGCAAGCCGCGACGCCCCAGTGCCGCCGCGACCGCGAACGCCTCCGCGAAGCCCTTGTGGGGTCCGTACTCGCCGACGAACAGGATGCGCGGCTCGTCCCCGCCTCGTCGCCGTGACCACGGCGGACAGAAGCGCGCGTCGACACCTAGGGGGATGACGTGCAGCCGGTCCCGTGCGATGCGGAGGAAGCGGATCGCGTCGGCGGCCGTGGATGCGGAGTTCGTGCACACCGCCGCCGCGGACTGCAGCCGCGCGCCCACACGAAGCCATCGCTGCGCGTCCGCGGCGAAAGCCGGCGAGTCGACCGCGAGCGGGATCACGTCGTGCAGCATCTGGACGAAAGGACGCGGGCTCGTGCGCGGCGGGTCGTCGGCCGGGCTGAATACGACGTCGACGGGTTCGGCGCGCGCCGCGGCGCGCAGGTCGAACGGAAGACGAAGGTCGTGCTCACGCTGGGCCCACCGTCCCGGTGCGCGGCGCGCGACGCGACGCGGGCGCACGCCGGCCGGAAGCGGTGTTCCGCTCGGCGCGAGGCCGACGAGATCGAGGTCGGGCTCGGCCGCGAGTCGCGGGAGCACGTTGCGGAGATAGGTGCCGATGCCGCGGTTCGCGGACGCGCCGTGCAGATGCGACGCGTCGACGAGGACCCTCACAGATCGAGCGCGAGGCCCGGCGCTCCGAGTCTGGTCAACCACCACGCGACCCGCTCCGACCCACTCGTTCAACAGCCCACCAAAACAAAATTCATCATTCCCGTGATTACCGATCGGAAACCCGGGGGAAAGAACGCACACGGAGGCATCAACGGGCTAAGGAAGGCGGGCGGGGCTTGGCTTTCAAGCGCACGATCGACATCGTCCTCGGAGCCGCGCTCGCAGTGCTGGCGCTCCCAATGATCGTGCTGCTCGCCATCGGGTGTGCGATCTCGTTGCGCGCCTGGCCGTTCTACGTCTCGCCTCGGATCGGCAAGCGCGGCCGCCGGTTCGGATTGCCGAAGCTGCGGACGCTGCGGCCGAGCGTGTCCGGCACCGCGACGAAGTACGAGCTCGACCAGTCGCAGATCCCGCGCTACTGCCAGATCCTCCGCCGCACGCACCTCGACGAGCTGCCGCAGTTGCTACTCGTCCCGATCGGTGCGATGAGCCTCGTCGGCCCGCGCCCCGAGATGCCGTGCCTGTTGTCGCGGTATCCCGACGAGGTCGTCGCGGTGCGCACGAGCATGCGCCCCGGATGCACGGGGCTGTGGCAGGTGAGCGACGCGTCGCGCATGCTCATCCACGAGTCGCCCGAGTTCGACCTCGCGTACATCGAGCACTGCAACCTCGGGCTCGATCTCTGGATCCTCTATCGCACTGCGTTGATCGGCCTTACCGGACGCGCGGACGCGACGCTCGCCGACGTGCCGGCGTGGGCGTGGCGAACGGCGGCTGCGCCCTCAGTGGGCCGCGGGTTCGACCCCGCGACCGAGCCCGTCCTCGACCTCCCCTTCCTCGAGCGGCTCGAGACCCTCGAGCGCATGCCCACGCTCTCGGTCGACGTCGACGCCTGACGCCCGCCGTTTCGCGACCGCGCTCGCGAAGCATTCCAACAGCGCCTCGGTCGTGTCCCAGTCGACACACGCGTCGGTGACGCTCTGTCCGTACACGAGCGTGCCCGCACCGAGCTCCTGACGGTCGGACACGAGGAAGCTCTCGAGCATCAGGCCCGCGACGCCGCGCTCGCCGCGCCGGTGCCGGTCGGCGAGGTCCTCGGCGACGAGCGCTTGACGCGCGTGCGATTTGCCACTGTTCTCGTGGCTCGCGTCGACGACGACGCGCTCCGGGAGCTCGGCGGCTCGCAGTCGATCGAGCACCGCCGCGACCGCGGCGCGATCGCAATTCGGTCCCGAGGATCCGCCGCGCAGCACGACGTGGCCGTCGGGATTGCCCGTGGTCTCGAAGATCGCGGCGCGGCCGTCGTCGCCGATACCGGGAAACACGGCTCGACCGCGTGCCGCGGCGACCGCGTCGACCGCGACCTGCACGTCACCGGTCGTCGCGTTCTTGAACCCGACCGGCATCGACAGCCCACTCGCGAGCTGGCGGTGAATCTGACTCTGCACCGTACGCGCGCCGATCGCGCCCCAACTCACTGCGTCGGCGAGGTACTGCGGCGTGATCGGATCGAGGAACTCGGTGCCGACGGGAAGTCCGAGCGCGAGCACGTCGAGCACGAAGGCGCGCGCCGCGCGCAGACCGTCGTTCATGCGGAAGCTCGAGTCGAGACCCGGATCGTTGATGAGGCCCTTCCATCCGACCGTCGTGCGCGGCTTCTCGAAATAGACGCGCATCACGACAACGAGCTCGCGCTCGAGCCGGCGCGCGACCTGCGCGAGTCGCTGCGCGTACTCGACGCCCGCGATCGGATCGTGGATCGAGCACGGCCCCACGACCACGAGCAACCGATCGTCGGTCCCGTTCAGGATCGCGGTCGTGTCGTGCCGCCCTCTGACGACGACTTCACGCGCGTCGTCGACCAGCGGCAGCTGCGCGCGCAGCTCGCCCGGCGCGACGAGCGCGCGGACGTGCTCGATGCGGCGGTTGTGGACGGGTTCGTTCAGGGCCACGGTCGTTCCTTCCCGCAGGCCGAGTGATCCCGATCGACCGGCCTGCCACAGGGGGGCAAAGCAAGAGGCAGAGGCGATACGCCTCTGCCTCGGCAGCCGGTCCGGTTGGGTCGTGCGCTCAGCGGGTGGTCGCGCTCCGAAGCCCCTCCGGGACCGGCTCGGCAAACCACCAATAGCGACGCACGGACGAGAAGCTAGCAGGCCGCGGCCGGCGGCCGGCCGCCGGTAGTGGCTCAGTTCTACCCGGCCGCCGGTGGCGGCTCAGTTCACGAGGGCGTCACCCAAACTGCCGACGAAGATGCTCGTATCTGCGTTCGAACATCCAGCTGACTGCCCACTGGAGAATCGCGTCGGGCATCCCGAATCGCGATTCCATCTCGATGTCGTCGTGCACGACGCAGCCATCAGGATGGTCGAGCAGCGTGCGTTCGTGCCTCCAAACCCGATACCACCAAGTCGATGACGACTCGCGGAAGCCGCCGCCGTCGGGCAACGCGACCAGATCGATTCGATGACGGTCGATCGGGATGAAGCCGAGGAGCAGCTGCCATCCGACTGGCGTGCCGACGCGCCACGGTTCGGTGTCGAAGTGCGCACCGTGTGTCGAGTCGGTCATCCGGACGAACGGCGAGAGCTCACGGTTCACGCCGCCCACGGATGACATCGCGGCCCAGACGTCGGCGCGATTCGCGTGGAGCGGCACCTCGACGGTGAGTCGCATTCGCCGAGGCTAGGCATCTCGTCGAGCCGCTCCGCGATCCGGGCGTGGCTCACTTCGGGATTGGCGACTCATGGTGCGAAGAGCGCGCCCGGCGCTTCGCGGCGCGCGCCCGTCGCACGCGCAATGCGACGAGCGCCAACGCCGACAGCACGAGGACGATGCCCGCGTCGAGGAGGCCGAACAGAACGCCCGCGGCCGTGGCCAGCGCCGCGATGCCGAGCAGCTTCCACCAACCCCAGCCCGGGTCGTCTTTGCGCCGCGCACTCGGCTGCAAGAAGTTGTAACCGGTAGAGCCGAACGGGTTGAACATGACCGCACCCCCACAGACGATTCAGCGAGCGCAACGCCAACCGCTTCGCGAAATGCCCCGATCAGTCGAGCAGCTTCGCGATCAGGAACGTCGTCACCTTGAGTGCCGCCGAAATCGTTCACGCAATACGAGGAAACCGAGCGCGAAGCGGCGCGCTGGTCGACCGTCATCAAGGCCCGCGGCGTACGTGCGACCACCGGTGAGTCGAAGGTCGCCCTTGCCCGGATCGAGGAGCCAGGCCTCGAGGTCCTGCGCAACCGACGCGGGCTTTGCTTCGCGCCTCCTACGTTGCCCCTTGTGAGATCCCACGGGCAAAGCGTAGAGCCGGCGTGCGCCTCATCGGCACCGATCAGCGCTGAGGATCAGCCGTCGGCCGCGGCCTTGATGGCGGCGAGATCGATCTTGCCCATGCTCAGCATCGCCTTCATCGCCCGCTGCGCCCGGTCCTGATCGGGGTCGCTGAGCAGCTGCTCCATCTCCGTCGGCACGATCTGCCACGACACGCCGTACCGGTCCTTCAACCAGCCGCACGGTCCGGGCTCGCCGCCGGCGCCGAGCTTCTCCCAGTAGTAGTCGACCTCCGCCTGATCGACGCAGTTGACCAACAACGAGATGGCTTCGGTGAACTTGAAGTCGGGGCCGCCGTTCAACGCCGTGAAGCGGTGGCCGTCGAGATGGAAGTCGACCGTGAGCACCGTGCCGGCCTCGCGAGGCCCGGCCTCGCCGTAGTACGAGACGTTGACGATCTCCGAGTTCGGGAAGATCGAGACGTAGAAGTCGGCCGCGTCCTTGCCCTCGGTGTCGAACCAGAGGTTCGGTGTGATCGTCGGCAATGTTCCTCCCTGTCGCGCTCGCGGCTCAGGTCGTCTTCTTCGCGCGGCTCGGCGCGACGCGAGGCGGCTCGCCGGGCATCTTCGGATAGACGGGGGGCCAGGGCGCGTCCGTGAGTCCCGACGCGAGATCGCGTGCCGACATCTCCAACAGCGGTTCGAGCGACTGCGCCTCGGTCTGCGTCGTCTCCCACGGGTCGCCGCGCTCGGCGACGCGCGGCGGCACCGTGTCGATCGTGAGCACCTCGGGATCGATCGCGTCGAGCTCGTCCCACACGAACGGTGTCGACACCTGCGCGCCCACACGCGCGCGAACCGACCACGCGCCGAAGACCGTCTTGTGCGGTGCGTTCTGGTTGAAGTCGACGAAGACGCGTTGCCCGCGCTCTTCCTTCCACCACGCGTCGGTGATCGTCTCGGGACATCGGCGCGCGAGCTCACGCGCGACGGCGACCGCCGCGGCGCGAACCTCGATCGGCGACCAACGCGGTTCAAGACGCACGTACACGTGGATGCCGCGATTGCCGGTGGTCTTCGGCCACGACTCGATACCGAGCTCGTCGAAGAGCGCGTGCACCTGCACCGCCGCGGCGCGCAGATCGGCGAAGGTGATGCCCGGCTGCGGGTCGAGATCGATGCGCAGCTCGTCGGCGTGCTCGGGATCGTCGGCGCGGTTCGGCCAGACGTGGAAGCCGAGGCAACCGAGGTTCACGGCCCACGCGACGTGCGCGAGGTCGGCGGCGACGAGCGCGCGCGACGTCGTGCCGTTCGGCGTGCTCACGATCGTCGTCTCGAGCCATTCGGGCGCGTCGTCGGGCACGCGCTTCTGGAAGAACGAGCTACCGCCCGCGCCGTGCGGGAACCGCTGCATCAGCACCGGCCGGCCGCCCATCGCGCGCATCAGCGGCACTTCGACCGACTCGTAGTAGCGGACGAGGTCGAGCTTCGTCTGCCCGCCCTCCGGAAACATGACCTTCGCGGGGCTCGTCACGCGCACCGTGCGCCCCGCGAGCTCGAGCTCGACCTGCTCGGTCTTGGCCATGTGGAGCAACGCTAACGCGCGAGTGGATTGTGCCTGAGCCCGCGCGCGTCAGCGGTCAGCTCCTGACGATCTGCACCTTGCCGACCGACGCGCGGCAGTTGTTGGTCTCGTCGGCTTCCCCGAGCACGTTCGTCGCATCGGCGCAGACGATGATGTGGAAGAAGCCGAGCTTCGCCTTGGACGGCACGACGAGCTCTTCGCCGTCGAACACGCTCTGGCCCCGGCGCAACGGCGAGATCTCCGGCATCACCGCGAACTGCACGTCGCTCGCGTCGACGACCGTGTCCTTCGACAGGTAGTACGCGTTCACGGTCGTGAACGGCGCGTCGCCGCCCTTGTTCCGGACCTGGACGCTGTAACTGATCTGCGCGCCGCGCGTCGCCTGCGCGGGTGGCGTGCTGACCGACGGGACGTAGTAGTCGGGCACCGTGACCGTCGTCTTGCCGGCCGAGTGCATGCAGTTGTTCGCTTCGTTCGCTTCGGTGGTGTCGTGCGTGTCGTCGGCACACGCGAGCAGGAAGTACTGGCCCGGCGTGATGGTGCTCGGCACGTGCGCGTTGAGGCCGCCGGTGCTCGCCTTGTGCGCGGCGAGCCCGAACATTCCGCGCCCACCGATGATGTAGTCGCCTGCGTCGAGCTTCGCGTTCTTCGAGAAGTAGTAGTCGGTGTACGCGTCCGCCGAGCCGTCGCCCCGGCCGATGTTCTTCGTCGTATCGAAGATGGTGAAGGCCTTCCCACGCTGGCCGGCGGCCGGCGGCTCGGTCAGCGTGGTGACCTTGTAGTCGGGCAGCACGATCGAGACCTGCGTCGTCGAGCTCGCGCAGTTGTTCGTCTCGTCGACCTCGGCGACGTTGTTCGAGCCGTCGGCGCACGTGATCACGAAGTAGTCGCCGAGCGGCATGTTCGCCGGCACGTGCGCGTTCAGGCCGCCCGAGCTGGTCTCGCCCGCAGTGAGCGCGAGGATGCCGCGCCCGCCGAGCACCGTGTCGGTCGCGTCGAGCTCGTTGTCGGGCGAGAGGTAGTAGAGGTTCTGGCTCGTGGCGGTCGCGTCGGCGTTGCCCTGGTTCTTGGTGGTGTCGAGCAGCGTGAAGCTGCCGCCGGGTGCCGCGGTCACCGGCGGGTTGTTCACCGACGTGATCACGTAGTCGGGCCCATCCGGGACACCGCCCCGGGCCGCGCCGGCGGCGAGCGGGCTCGCGACCGCCGCCGTCGTCACCACTGCCAGCGCGACACCCGTTCGCGCGAGCACTCGCCGCATCCGCGTCGATCCGCCCATGTTCAGCTCCCCCGCCGTTCCCGCCTGTCGGACGGGTGAACGCTAGCGCGCGCTCTGCGAGCTCGGACCGGCTATTCCCTCAGCGTATTCTCCCGGCGTATAGTGCCCGCATGACGGTGTCGACCACGATGTTGGGCCTGCTCGAGGCCCGTCCGAGCCACGGCTACGAGCTGAAACGGGCCTACGACCGCCGCTTCCGGCACGACCGTCCGCTTCCCTTCGGTCAGGTCTACGCGACCCTCGCCCGCCTCGAGCGCGACGGCCGGGTGCGGGTCGACGGCACGGAACCCGGCGGTGGACCGGAGCGCAAGCGCTATGCGATCACCGACGACGGCGTGGCCGAGCTCGAGCGCTGGCTCGCTTCGCCCGAGGCGCCGGAGCCGCACTTGCAGACCGTGCTGTTCACGAAGGTGGTGCTCGCGCTGCTCTCGGGCCGCGATGCCGACCGCTTCCTCGACGCCCAGCGCGCCGCGCACCTCGCGCGCATGCGCGAGCTGACGGCGAAGCGTCGCGCCGGCGGGATCGCCGATGCGCTCGTCGCCGACTACGCGCTCTTCCACCTCGAGGCCGACCTGCGGTGGATCGACCTGACCGCCTCTCGTCTCGCCCGACTCGCCGAGGAGGTTGCCGATGACCGCAACAACTGACCGAAGCTGCCTTTCGGCTCGGGGCGTGACCCGCTCCTTCGGTACCACCAACGCGCTGCGCGGCGTCGACGTCGACGTCGCGCGCGGCGAAGTGCTCGCGGTGATGGGCCCGAGCGGCTCGGGCAAGTCGACCTTGCTGCACTGCCTGGCGGGCATCCTGCGCCCCGACGCGGGCGAGATCTGGTTCGACGGGGCGCGGATCGACACGCGATCCGAACGGGCGCGCACCGAGCTTCGCCGTCAGCGCTTCGGCTTCGTGTTCCAGTTCGGACAGCTCGTGCCCGAGCTCACCGCAGTCGAGAACGTCGCGCTGCCGATGTTGCTCTCCGGCGTCGCGCGCCGCGAAGCGATCGCAACCGCGGGCGCGTGGTTCGGGAGGCTGCGACTCGACGAACTGGAGACGCGCCGGCCGGGTGAGCTCTCGGGTGGCGAAGCGCAGCGCGTCGCGCTCGCGCGTGCGATGGTCGGGCATCCGGACGTCGTGTTCGCCGACGAGCCGACCGGATCGCTCGACTCCCTCGCGGGCGAGCTCGTGATGGACCTGCTCGTCGACACCGCGCGCCTCGAGGGCACGACCGTGGTGCTCGTCACGCACGAGCCGCGCGTCGCCGCGTTCGCCGATCGCGAGATCGTCGTGCGTGACGGTCGCATCGCCGTTCCGGTTGCGTCGTGATCCGCCTCGCCGCGCGCGTCAGCATCGGTGGTGGCAAGGAGTCCACCGTGCGGCTCGTGCTCACCGCGCTCGGAGTCGCGCTCGGCGTCACCCTGCTGCTCATCGCGACCGTCGCGTTCCCGGCGCTGCACGCACACGACGCGCGCTCCGGATGGACGGACACGTCGGAGCACAACCGGCGCCCGTCGGTCGATGAGTCGACGTCCGACGCACTCCTGTGGCGACTCACGGACGACGAGATCGGGAGCCGCCCGATCATCCGCGTCGACGTCGCCGCCGAAGGCTCACACGCGCCCGTCCCGAGCTTCCTCGATCGCCTGCCGGGTCCCGGTGAGCTCGCGGCGTCGCCCGCGATGGAACGACTGCTCGAGTCGACCGATCGCTCGCTGCTCGCGGATCGCTACCCCGGTCGGGTCGTCGAGACGGTCGGCAACGGCGCGCTCGAAGCGCCGAACCAGCTCGTGATCTTCGTCGGGTACACGCCGGCCGCGCTGCACGACGCCGGTGCGATCACGGTGCACAGCATCGAGACCGCGCCCAAAGCCCACACCTACGCCGACACGCTGAAGCTCGTGTTCGTGATCGGCGCGCTCGCGCTGCTGATCCCGCTGCTCGTGTTCGTGTCGACCGCGACGAGGCTCGCGGCAGCGCGGCGTGAGCAGCGACTCGCCGCGATGAGATTGGCGGGCGCGACGCCGGCGCAGGCGGGTGCGGTCGCCGCGGTCGAGGCGCTCGTCGCCGGGATCGTCGGCACCGCGGTCGGGTTCGTCGGCTTCGTGTTGCTGCGGCCGTATGCCGCGCACCTCCCGATCGACGACGGCATGTCCTTCTACCGTTCCGACCTCCACCTCTCGCTCGCGTTCGGCGTGCTCATCGCGGTCGGCGTGCCCTTGCTCGCCGCGCTGGCCGCCCTCGTGTCGTTGCGTCGGGTCCGCATCTCCCCGCTCGGCGTCACGCGCCAGGCGGTACGCCGCCGACCGCGCGGCTGGCGCGTGCTCGCGCTCGTCGGATCGCTCGTCGTGTTCGCGCTCTCGCTCGCGTTCCACTCGGGCTCGTACGGCGCGACGTCGACGCTGGTCACGATCGGCGCCGCATTCTCGTTGATCGTGCTCAGCATCGTGGTGTGCGGACCGTGGCTCACCGTCGTCGTGGCGAAGGTCATGCAGCGCTTCGGGCGGCGCGCGCCGTCGTTGCTCGCGGCGCGCCGACTCGAGGACAACCCGTCCGCCGGCTTTCGCGCCATCAGCGGCTTGGTCCTCGCGGTGTTCGTGACCAGCCTCGTGAGCTCGCTCGCTGCGAGCCACCGCGCGTCCGTCCACTTCGGTCACGCGTCCATCGCCGACACCACGGTCGGCGCGGTCGCGGCATCGCAGTCGCGCGCGGTTCCGGTCGGCTCGTCGCGCGACCTCGGCACCCTCGACGCGACTGCAGCATCGAGGTTGCTCGACGCGTTGCAGCAGATCCCAGGTGTCACGCGCGTGATCGACGTCCGGACCGTACCGGGAGGTGTGCCGATCCAAGCCCCCCGTCGCTTCGCCGACGGCGAAGTTGTGAAGGTGAGGCTGCCCGATCCCGGCGTCGTGCGCTGTACCGACGCGGCCGCACTCGGACTCTCACCCTGCGTCGGCACGACGACCGTCGACGTCGGCGCGATCCTCGATCGCGGAAGCCCACCCGCGGCAACGCTCGGACGCGTGGTCTCCCCCGCCGAGCTGACCGGGCAGTCGCTGTGGGGCGTCGCCGTGCTCACGAACGGTCACTTCGACACGATCGAGCACGTGCGCACCGACCTCGAGCGCGCGTTTCCCGGGTCGCAGGCAATGACGGGCACCGACATCAACGCGGTCGATCGCCGCGAGCTGAGCGACGCGGAGCGGCTCACGAACATCGCGCTCCTCGTCACATTGCTGATCGCGGGCTGCAGCCTCGCGGTGGCGGTCGCGGGTGGCCTCGTCGAACGGAAGCGGCCGTTCGCGTTGCTCCGGCTGAGCGGCATGCCGTTGCGCCAGCTGCACCGCGTCGTGCTCGCCGAGGCTGCATGGCCGTTGCTCGTGGTTGCGGCCGCGAGCGCGGTCCTCGGCTTCGTCGTCAACGGGATGCTGCTCGCGATCGTGAACTCGAACCAGAGGTTCCGCTTCCCCGCGCCGAGCTATTGGCTGACGCTCGGCGGCGGTCTCGCGATCGCATTGGCGATCGTCGGCGCGACGCTGCCGCTGCTCGACCGGCTCACCTCGTTGGAGACGGCGCGCTTCGAGTAGCCCACCCGTAGTGTGGGCGCGCATGAGCACGAACACCGTTCGCATCGGGATCCTCGGCGCCGCGCGCATCGCGCCGGGCGCGGTCATCAAGCCCGCGCAGCACTCGTCCGAGGCGATCGTCACGGCCGTCGCGGCGCGCGACCGCGCCCGCGCCGAGGCCTTCGCCGCGAAGCATCAGATCCCCAACGTCCGCGATTCGTACGACGCGCTCGTCGCCGATCCCGAGATCGACGCGATCTACAACCCGCTCCCGAACGGACTGCACGCGCAATGGACGATCGCCGCGCTCGAAGCGGGCAAGCACGTGCTGTGCGAGAAGCCGTTCACCGCGAACGCGCAGGAGGCCGAGCAGGTCGCGGCCGTCGCGGACCGCACGGGCCGGGTCGTGATGGAGGCCTTCCATTACCGCTACCACCCGCTCGCGCACCGCATGGTCGAGCTCGTGGAGAGCGGCGACCTCGGAACGATCCGTCGCATCGAGACGTCTTTGTGCTTCCCACTGCCGAAGTTCTCCGACATCCGCTATCAGTACGACCTCGCGGGCGGCGCGACGATGGACGTCGGCGCGTACACCGTGCACATGGCGCGCGTGCTCGGTCGCGAAGAGCCGGAGGTCGTATCGGCCACCGCGAAGCGCCGGACACCGGACATCGATCGTGCGATGCGCGCCGAGCTGCGCTTCCCGAGCGGCCATACCGCGCAAATCACGTGCTCCATGTGGTCGTCGTGGGTGATCCAGACGTACGCGCGCGTGATCGGCGACCGCGGCGAGTTGCACGTCATCAACCCGACGTCCCCGCAGATGTGGCACCGCATGCGCGTGAAGACGAGCGGCACGACGCGCAGGGAGAAGTTCTCGCGTCGCCCGACCTACGAGTATCAGCTCGACGCGTTCTGCGGCGCGGTGCTGCGCGGCGAGCCGACGCTCACCCCGCCGTCGGACTCGATCGCCAACATGCGCGTGCTCGACGCGATCTACATCGCGGCGGGAATGACGCCGCGCGGCACCTGACGCCCGCGTGACCGCGCGCTACTGCACGATGCGGACCGGGTCGCCTGCGAGCACTGCGGTCCACGAGGTGACGTCGCTGACCGCTCCGTTGAACTCGTAGTCGATGCGGAACCAGCAACCGGTCGGGCTGGCGTCGTCGCACAAGTAGTTCGCAGGGATCGGTATGTTCACGCTGACCCAACGGCCTTGATAGGTGTCGCTGCTCACGTTCGTGAGCTTGCAGTCGCCGGCGATCGATGGTGTGAAGCTCGGAGTCTGCGACTGCGCGGTGCAGTTCGAGAACGACGTGAGCCCGGAGTCGGTCGGCGGCACGATCGTGAGCGATCCCGTCACGTCGGTGCCGGCGTCACCGATGTCGAAGAGGTGCAGCGACAGCGTCTGTCCGGCGTCGTTCGACGGAATGCGCGCCAGGTAGAACTGCGTGAGCGTGTCCTTGCCCGCGTTCGCGTAGATCGCCATCTTGGCGTTGCCGTAGATGCTGACCGCGCTCGACAGTGCCCCGCCCGCCTGCGTCGCGCGGATCGAGAAGTTGTTGTTGCCGCTGCCGTTCGCGTCGCCGTTCACCTGGAGGAAGTAGTCGGTGTTCGCCTGACCGGTGATCGTGCAGATCGGGAACCACTGACGGAAGTACGTCGCGAGGTACTGGGGCGCCGGCGACACCGGAACGGTCGCACCGCCTGCGAGCATCTGCACCACGCTGTTGGACGACGTGCCCTCGACTCCGGGGAACGTCCACGACGAGCAACCCGCCGCCGCAACGGCCGTCGAGGGGTCGCCCTGCGCGACCGCGGGGCCGAGCAGCGAATAGGTCGTCGCCGGAAGCTGCGAAGCGCTTCCGAAGGCCGAGTCGCCGGTGCAGTAGCGGTTGCCCGGGTTGGCCGTGGTCGGCGCGTCGGTCGCGCCCGTGACCGGCGCGTACCGCGTCACGTCGAACGGGGGCGCCGCGAGGTAGCCGGTGCTCACCGGCCAACCGGCCGGCTGCGAAGTCAGCGTGGTCGCCGCGTCCGCGAGATCCGCGTTGGAGTCGCTGCCGGAGATGCAGTTGTTGCCGACGGCGACGAAACCGGGATCGAAGACCTGCACGTTCACCGTCGCGGCCTGGTTGAAATGGATCGCGTAGTAGTAGCCGTCCGCCGTGTAGTCCTGATTGGTGCTCCCGGCACAGCCGTCGATCGGCGACTTGTTGCACACGCCGCTCGTGTACGCGTTGCCGTTCTGCTTGTCGGTCGCGTAGCTGGTGACGTTGCCCCAGAGGTTCGGGTACGTCGCGCTGCCGGGGTCGCCGCTCGAGTCGGGGTCGTTCCCGTACTGCGGGTTGGGGCTGCCCATCGCAACGGGCGGCCGGTAGTCGGCGACGGCGCTGCGGGTGACGGTCATCGCCTTGAAGCCGAGGACTTTGGCGAAGAGGGTCGGGATCGTCTCGGTGATCGTGACCTTCAGTTGCGAGACGTGTTCCTGCTGCTGCGGAGTGACTGCGACGCCGTCGCGGTCGCCGTCCTTGAACCCGTTCGTGTTCGCGATCGACGTCGCGGTGTCGTACGCGGTCGTCACGTCGCCCGGCAGGTAGACCGCGCCGGCGAGCGACGCCGCGTCGGCGGCGTTCTGCTCGTGCTGCCCGACGAAGTACGCGTGGCCGAAGTCGATCGCGAGTGCCGCGAATCCGAGGAGGACGAGCAGGAAGAGCGCCGTCCATACGAGGACGAACCCGCCCTCGTCTCCTCGGGCGCGCCGCGCGCGTCGCCCGTCCTCTGCCTGCCCGCCCTGGATGCCCATGCCCGCCCGGTTCCTTCGTGATGAGTTGCCTGAATCGACTTACTTGATGAGCCGGGGCGGGCTCGTGCCCGTGAGCTGCTGGCCGGCGGTCACGAAGACCGACGCGAGGTCGTTCGAGCCCTTGGCCGGGCAGAAGAAGTTGTCGCCGTCGGTGTCCTCGGCCTGCTGGCCCGCGGCCGTGTTGCAGTCGTTGTCGTCGGCTGCGGCAACGCCGTTGATCGGGCTCGCCATGCTCGCGAGCAGCTTCGTGGCGTTGGCGCTCGGGAAGGTCGGGTCGTGGGAGTCGCACGGGGCGTGCCCGACGCCGAAGCCGACCGTCACGATGTTGATGCTGTCGGCCTTGGCGGTCGTGGCCTTGCCGTTCGCGTAGTCGCACGCGTTCGACTGGTCCGTGGTCTGGTCCGGAGCGGTCCGGTTGGCCGCGCCGTCGGTCATGAAGAGGATGTCCTTCTGCGCACCGGGCCGGGCGTAGGTGTCGAGGTAGGCCTCGGCGGCGGCGAGCGGATCGCCGAGGTCGGTGCCGACGCTCGACTGCGAACGAGCGGCCGTGATGCAGTCGATCGACTTCACGATCTGGCTGTTCTCGTCCAGCACTCCTGTGGACTGCTGGTAGTCGGCGAGCGGAGCCATGCCCGGCGACGGGGCGATCATCCACGACATGTTGGTTGCGGCCGTCGTCTTGACGCCGTACGCCCCACCGCCGGGGCACTGCGTTGTGGTGCTGCTCTGACCGAGCGCCGCGAGCGCGACGTGGTCGGTGGCGGGGTCGAGGGACTGCAGGAGGGCACGGGACGCGGTGCGCAGATCGTCGATGTCGTCGTCCGACATGCTCCCGGTGCGGTCGAGCACGATCACCATGTCGACCGGGGTCGCGGTCGCCTGTGCCGAGCCGCCGGCGGTGGCCGTCGCCGACTTCGACACGTCCATCGAGCTGAAGCCGATCGCGCGGCCGAACAGGGTCGCGACGTTCTGGTGGATCGTCACGATGAGCTGCGCCGGGTCGGTCGGGTCCTGATCCGCGGAGATGGTGATGTCCTTGTCGGCACCGAATCCGTTCGCTTCGGCCATGTCCCTCGCCGCGCCCTGCGCCCCGGCGAGGTCGCCCGGGAGATACGGCGCGCCGGCGAGCGCGGCGGCGTCGGCCGCGTTCTGTGCCCGCTGGCCGACGTAGTACGAGTGACCGAGGTCGACCGCGAGCGCGGCGAAGCCCAGGAGCACGATGATGAACAGGGCCGTCCAGACCAGGACGAACCCGCCCTCGTCGCGACGGAGGCGGCCGACGCGGCGCCCGTCCCGCGTCGAGCCGTCCGTCCCGCTCGTCGGACCTGTTGCTTCGTCCGAGCCGTGGAGCTCCATGTGCCGCACCTGACCTGACTGACCGCGCACCGCGGCCTTCGTCCATTGGCTGTTCACTGAGCGTGAAGAAATGGACCCGCGCGGTCAACGGGCCGATCGGCCCATTCAGGTGTCCCGGGGCGGCTCGTCCGCCGCTCAGGAGCTGGTCAGGAGGGGCTCAGGAGGCGAAAGCCTCGCCCACGAGCTCCTCGGACCGAGCCCAGAGCCGGGCCGCCGTCTCGGGGTCGAGCGCGTAGTCACGCACGCCGCCCGAGCGGTTCGGGTCGCTCGTCGCCTCGGCCACGTGGCAGTCCTCGCAGTAGCGGCCGCCGATCTCGTCGGGGCCGGCCACGAATCCGCTCCAGACGGTCGTGGCCGCGCCGACGGCCGGCGTCTTCCACACCGTCTCCTGGCCCGACCGCGCCGCCGCGAGCGCGCCGAGGGTCTCGTCGGTGAGATGGCGACCGAGCTCGGTCACGACCGTGCCGGGATGTACCGCGCAGGCGCGCTGCCCGGCGCCGCGGCCCCGTCGGTCGAGCTCGACCGAGAAGAGGATGTTCGCCGTCTTCGACCGACCGTAGGCCTGCCACGCGTCGTACGGCGTCCGATCGAAGTTCACGTCGTCGAGCACCACCGGGCTGAAGCGGTGTCCGGCCGACGACAGATTGACGATCCGCCCCGGACTCGCGAGCAACGGCCGCAGTCGGTTCACGAGCACGAAGTGACCGAGATGGTTCGTGCCGAACTGCATCTCGAACCCGTCGGCGGTGCGACCCTCGGGCGTCGCCATCACGCCCGCATTGGCGACGATGACGTCGAGACGATCGTGGGCGGCGCGCAGTTCGTCGGTGAAGGCGCGCACCGACGCGAGCGACGCGAGGTCGACGGCGCGCAGCTCGACGGTCGCGCCGAGCTCGGACGCGGCCGCGCGCACCGGTTCCGCGGCGCGCTCCCCCTTCTCGACATCGCGCACGGCCAACACGACGTTCGCGCCGCGCGCCGCGACGGCGCGCGCGGTCTCCTGGCCGAGACCCGCCGACGCGCCGGTGACGAGCACCCACTGTCCGCTCAGATCACGACCGGCGAGCACTTCGTCGGTCGTCGATTCGCTTCCGAAGCTCATGAGCAGGAGCTTCCCACGACCTCCGACCCGACCGTAGGCTCCGATGGCAGACCGACGGGCGGAGGTACGCGTCATGCGGAGACGACGGTTCGGATGGATGCTCGTGTGCGCCGCGCTCGTCGTGCCGGCCGTCTTCGACGCGACGAGCGCGACCGCGCGACCGAAGCCCGCGACGGGCATGCGCGCGCTGCAGTGGGGCGACGTCTGCAGCAACGGGGACTGTCTGAAGCCGACACCGATTCCCGGCTCGTGGCGGGCCGTCGCCCCCGGCGACGAGGCCACGAGCGCGATCGCGTCCGACGGCACCCTCTGGCACTGGGGCTCGCAGGCCGGGTTCTCGAGCACGGAGCCGGTGCCGCAGGGCGACGGCAACGACTACGCGTCGATCAGCGCGAACACCTCCGCCACCGTGCTCGACCACTGGGTGGCGCTCACGACGACCGGCCAGTTGAGCGAGTGGGGATACGTCGGCGGCAACGCTCCCGACGGGCAGGTCGACTCGACACCCGCGTGGTCGGTCGCCGTGGCCGGCGGGTACTTCGACGCCGGCATCCGCGTCGACGGCACGCTCTGGACCTGGGGCGACAATCAGTACGGTCAGCTGGGAACCGGCGGGACCGTGAGCTCGGCGACGCCGGTAGAGGTCGGCACCGCGACGAACTGGGTGAGCGTCGCGGCGGGCGGCGACTTCACGCTCGCCGTCAAGTCCGACGGCACGCTCTGGGGTTGGGGCAACGATCGGAACGGACAGCTCGGTATCCCGGGGCTCCACAAGTACTCCCCGGTCCGCATCGGCAAGGCGACGAACTGGAAGACCGTCGCCGCCGGCGAGAATGCGGCGATCGGCCTGCAGACGGACGGCACGCTCTGGGCTTGGGGACCGAAGCCGACGCGCGTCGGCAGCCGCACCGACTGGGCTGCGATCAGTGCCCACGGCTACGACTTCTCGGCCCGGGCCGCCGACGGAACCGAATATGTCTGGGGCTCGAACCAGCACGGCGAGCTCGGAAACGGCACGAAGACCGGCTTCGCCAACCCGACCGCGTTCCCGGGTTCGTGGGCGTCGTTGACGCTCGGCCCGACCTCGTCGTACGGGATCACTGCGTCCGGCGCGATGTCGGGATGGGGTGACTCTCGTTCGCTCGGCACCGGTCACACCACACCGACGCCGGTCGACGCCACGACCACCTGGAAATCGCTCGACGTCGGGCGCGACTTCGGCGTCGGCATCCGCACCGACGGCACCTTGTGGGGCTGGGGCGACAACTCCGACGGGCAGCTCGGTACCCCCGGCCCCTCGGTCGCGGTCACACCGGTGCAGATCGGCAGCGACCGCGATTGGAAGCTCGCTCGCACCGGGACGGCGTTCGTCCTCGCGGTCAAGAACGACGGCACGATCTGGGCGTGGGGCTCGAACTCCAACGGGCAGCTCGGAACCGGCGATTACAGCTTCCACTCGTCACCGACGCGCGTGGGCATCGCGAACAACTGGCGCACGGTCCGCACCGGCGGCGACTTCTCCTTCGCGATCAAGGACGACGGCAGCCTCTGGGCGTGGGGCGACAACATCTACGGCCAGCTCGGTCTCGACGACACCGCGTCGCACCTCCTGCCGAAGAAGGTTGCGGTGGGCACGACGTGGACCAGCGTGAGCGGCGGCCACGACCACACGCTCGGCCTCCAGACCGACGGCACGCTGTGGGCCTGGGGTTCCAACGGACGCGGCCAGCTCGGCGTCGGTCACAACGTCACGCACGAGTACGTGCCGACTCGTGTCGGTAGCAATGCGACGTGGCAGACCGTCAGTGCCGCGGCCTACGGCTCGCTCGCGGTCAGGACCGACGGCAGCCTCTGGCAGTGGGGTGAGGGTCCCGGCCAAATCGGCGAGCCGCTGAACCTTCCCCACCGCGTCGCCGCCGATTCGACGTGGACCTCGCCGAATATCGGCGGTTCGACATCGTTCGCGATTCGCGCCGACGGCGCGTTGTTCGCGTGGGGCTACAACATCGGCACCGGCGCCGTGTACTCGACGACACCGGTCCAGGTCGGTTCCGACACCACGTGGGCGGTCGCGGTCGCCGGCGCCGGCTTCCTGAACGCGGGCCTGCAGACGCCGTGAGCGCGTCGCGTCGCCGCGACCAACTACGCGGCGGCGGTCACCCGGGGAATCAAAACGGCGCGGGGGGTGTCATGCCTCCTCATAGCCTGAGACCCGTGACCAGAGGGGGCGCGTGCGAGCGCAGCTGAAAGACCCGGAGATCGCGCACCGCCGGCGCTGGCTGACGCTGACCGTGTTGTGCATCAGCCTGATGGTGATCGGGCTCGACAACACGATCCTCAACGTTGCACTGCCGACGCTGTCGCACACGAAGGCGGCCGGTGGGCTCGGAGCCTCGGGCAGCGCGCTCCAGTGGATCGTCGACTCCTACACCCTCGTGTTCGCGGGCCTGCTGCTCACGATGGGCAGCCTCGGTGACCGCTTCGGTCGCTACAAGTTCCTCACCTTCGGCCTCGTCGTGTTCGGCACCGGATCCGTGCTCTCGGCGTTCGCGCCTTCGGCCGGCGTGCTGATCGCGACCCGGTCGCTGATGGGAATCGGCGGCGCCTGCATCATGCCGGGCACGCTCTCGATCCTCTCGAACGTCTTCCGCAGCTCCTCGGAGCGCGCGGTGGCGATCGGCATCTGGGCCGGCGTCTCCGCGCTCGGCGTCGGCATCGGTCCGGTCGCCGGCGGCGCGCTGCTCACGCACTTCTGGTGGGGCTCGGTGTTCCTCGTGAACGTCCCGATCGTCATCACCGCGTTGGCGCTCGGCTACTTCCTCGTCCCCGACTCCTCGGACCGCACGACACCGAAGCTCGACCCGGCCGGCGCGGGCCTCTCGATCGTGAGCCTCGGCGTCCTGCTCTGGGCGATCATCGAAGCGCCGAGCCACGGCTGGACGTCGCCCGGGATCCTGGGCGCGTTCGCGGCGGGCATCGTGCTCCTCACGTCGTTCTTCCTGTGGGAGCTGAAGTACTCGAGCCCGATGCTCGACCTGCACTTCTTCCAGAACCCGCGGTTCTCCGCGGCGAGCGCGGCGATCATGCTCGTGTTCCTCGCGCTCTACGGCACGATCTTCCTGCTCACGCAGTATCTGCAGTCGGTGCTCGGCTACTCGACGCTGAAGGCCGGCGCGGTGCTGATCCCGCAGTCGATCGCGCTGATGACCTTCGCGTTCCTCAGTCCGCGGTTCGTGCGCTTCGCGGGCAACAAGCTCGTCGTCGCGACGGGCCTACTGCTCGTCGCGGCGTCGCTCTTCGGCTTCCTCACGCTCAATGCCGGGTCGAGCATGCTCGACGTCATCATCGTCACGGTGCTGATGGGTGTGGGGATGGGCAACGTCATGTCGCCCGCGACGGAATCGATCATGGGCGCGTTGCCGCGCGAGAAGGCGGGCGTCGGTTCCGCGATGAACGACACGACGCGCCAGGTCGGTGGCGCCATCGGTGTCGCCGTGCTCGGATCCATCCTGTCGTCGCAGTACGGACCGAACCTCGCGTCACGTTTGCGGGGCAAGGTGCCGGCGCCGCTCATCACGGGAGCGCGCGACTCGGTCGGTCGCGCGATCGACGTCGTGAGCCGCGCGCCCGGCGCGCGCTATCGCGCGCAGATCATCTCGGCCGCGCACCAGAGCTTCATCGGGGGCCTGCACCTCGCATCCGTGGTCGCCGCGGTCATCGTGCTCGTCGCGGCCGCCGGTGTGCTGCGCTGGCTGCCGGCCCGCGCGGTCGACGTCGGCGAGGACGGCCCCGTCTTTGCGCCCGTCGTCGACGAGCCCGTACCCGTCGGCGCCTCTGCCGACTGAGCTCTCTGGTCGGGCTCGCAAGCGTCGCCCTCCTCGACGCCTCACGCGCACAGTCGGGCGGGCCGCACCGCGACCCGCCCGTTCACGCGACAACGCGTCGATTGGTCGGGCTCGCAAGCGTCGCCCTCCTCGACGCCGCACGCGCACAGTCGGGCGGGCCGCACCGCGCGCTCGCGCACGTTCAGGTCGCGAACACCGTCGCAAGACCTTCGAGGAGCGTGCGCCACTCGGGCGGCGCGGAGTCCGGCAACGGCGCGCGCAGGCTCAGGGCCTCGACGAGGTCGACGGCGTCGCCGCACAGCGCGGGCGGCTCCGAGAGCTCGGACGCCGGAACCGCGTGCACCGCGACCGACGTGCCGACCTCGACCGTGAAGCGGCACTCCGGATCGCGCGCGTCGACGACGTAGGTACCCGGGGTCACCGCACCGGTGCTGACCGCGAGTCCCGGGCCGAGCGCCGCCGCGTAGCGCAGGCACGATCGCACCTCGTCGGCGACCACCGCGGTCTCGATGCCGAGCGGGAACGCAACGTCGCGCTCGTGGATCCATGCGTCCCAGAGCGCGTGCTGCGCGATCAACCGGATCGGCAGGTGGCCGGGTGGCGATTCCGCGAGCACCGTCCAATCGTCGCCGTCGAGACCTTCGATGACCTCGAGCAGCGACTCGTTCACTTCGACGAACTGCACGAGCAGATCGTGTGGCGCGAGGACGCGCATGGGCTCGACCATGAGCCGCGGCGTCGCGACCGGATCGAAGTCGACGAGGATGCGCGTCGGCGTGCCCGCAAGACCGGCGACGATCGACGCGCGCCAGAACGCGTTGACGCCGACGAGGTGCGCGACGACGTCGTGCACGCTCCACCCCGCGCAGCGCGACGGCGCGCGCCACTGGTCGTCGTCGAGCGAGGCGAGCAGGGCCGCGAATCGCCGGCGCTGGCGCGCGATCGGCTCGCGCTGGTCGTCGACCGGCCCGTCCATGGTCAGGATCGCGGACCCGTCGTAGCGGGGCGTGACCTTCATCGCCGGACCGTACCGGATCGCCCCCGCGGGACGCGCCGATGAGTCTCGAACGACGGGAACGTCAGAACTGTCATGACGAGCCGAACGACGCAGCCATGAGCGACGCGCTTTCGCAACCCGGTCTCGGCACGCTGCACGACCTTCTCGTGCGCCACGTCGACGCGGGTCGGTTGCCCGGGCTCGTCGCGCTCGTGGCGAAGGGCGACGACGTGCACGTCGACACGATCGGCACGCTCGCGTTCACCGACTCGACTCCTATGGCCCGCGACTCGATCTTCCGGATCGCGTCGATGACGAAGCCGATCACCGCGGTGACGGCGATGTCACTCGTCGAGGAAGGCGTCATCACGCTCGACCAACCGATCGACGACCTCGTGCCCGAGCTCGCGAACCGGCGCGTGCTGCGCGCGATCGACGTCGAGCTCGACGACACGGTTCCCGCGCGTCGCGCGATCACGGTCGAGGACCTGCTGAGCTTCCGTATGGGGTTCGGCTTGGTGATGGCGGAGCCGGGTTCGGTGCCGATCCAGCGCGCGGAGGACGCGGCGGTGCTGCGCAGCATCGGTCGACCGCCGTGGCCGCCGGTTCCGCACGACGTCGACAGCTGGATCGCCGCGCTCGGCGCGCTGCCGCTGATGTACCAACCGGGTGAACGGTGGATGTACAACACCGGCGCGCAGGTGCTCGGCGTCGTGATCGCGCGCGCGACAGGAAGCGATCTCCCGACCGTGATGCGCGAGCGTGTCTTCGAGCCGCTCGGCATGCACGACACCGGCTTCTCCGTACCGAGCGGAAAGCTCGAGCGTTTCACGACCTTCTACGTGCCCGACGACGACACGGGCGGCATGACCGTGATCGACGATCCCGCGACGAGCTGGTGGTCGACGCCGCCGACCTTTCCCGACGGCAGCGGGATGCTCGTGTCGACGCTCGACGACTACTGGTCGTTCGCATCGATGATGCGCGCACGGGGCGCCGGACGCGACGGCACGCGCGTGCTGAAGGCCGAGACCGTCGACCTCATGACGACCGACCGCCTGACGTCGCCGCAGCGCGCCACGACCGATGCGTTCCTCGCACCGCACGCCGGTTGGGGACTCGGCATGGAGGCGCCGGCCACCGACGCCGCGCCGGACGCGCCACCACCGTGCGGCTTCGGCTGGGACGGCGGATCGGGCACGACCTGGCGCAGCAACCGCACGCTCGACGTGACCGGAATCCTGCTCACGCAGCGGGCGATGACTTCGCCGCAGCCACCCGAGGTGTTCGACGACTTCTGGCGTGGAGTGAACGCGGCCGCGCTCGGGTGACGACTACGCGGTGACGATCGCGAACCACGCGGGACCGCTGTAGATCCCGACGCGAACGCCCTTCGTCCAGCCGTAACCCGCGTCGCCGTAGCGCCAGGTCGTGTTGTCGCGGGCGATCATCCAGTAGCCGTGCCCGGAGCGGGTCACCGCCATCGAAGTGACCGCGGCCCAGCGCGGCGCCCCCGCGGGTGAGCCGTAGAAGTGCGCGTCGCCGTAGGTGAAGATGCCGCCGTCGCGCGCGACGAGCCAGTACCCGTGACCCGACGCGGTCGCGGCCATGCCGACCATCGGGAAGTTGAGATGCAGCGCGCCGGTCGAGCCGTAGAAGCGCGCGTCACCGAACGAGAAGATCCCGCCGTCGGAGGCAACCATCCAGTAGCCGTGACCCGTGGGCGTCGCCGCCATGCCGACGATCGGTTGGTTCAAGTGGATCGCACCGGTCGAGCCGTAGAAGCGCGCGTCACCGAAGGAGAAGATCCCGCCGTCGGCTGCGACCTCCCAGTAACCGTGACCGCTCGGCGTCGCCGCGATCCCGACGATCCACTGCGCGAGGTGCACACCACCCATCGAGCCGTAGTAGTGCGCGTCGCCGAACGAGAAAATCCCGCCGTCGCGCGCGATCAGCCAGTAGCCGTGTCGCGAAGACGTCGACGCCATGCCGACGATCGGCCCCGTCAACGCGTGCCCGGCCATCGAGCCGTAGAACTTCGCGCCGTTGAGCGCGTGCACCTCGCCATCGGCTTGCGCGGTCCAATACGCGGGCCCGCTGCCCTGGCCCGAAGGGGGATTCGCGAACGCCAGACCCCCGCCGAAGGCGAGGAACAACGTCACCACGGCTACCCCGAAGCGCCGGGGCCACGCATCCGTACGCATCTTCCTATTTTCGGCGCGTGATCCGCGGCGCTGAACCGCGTAATCGCGGCAAATGGGACGCGTTCGCCGCACGTCGAGAACGGGAGCGCGCGGGTTGTGCGTACGCGCGCGTCGCGCGCCGCGACGTCAGAAGTCGCCGGCGACGATGATCGGGTTGCCGGCGCTGCTCACGTCGGACGCAACGCATCCGCGCGCGTGACACGCGACGTCGAGCGGAGTCTCCTGACGCGCCGGGACCGGGAACGCGCGCCACGTGCGTCCCGCGTTCGTCGACTCGACGACGACGGGGCCGCCGTGCTGACGGAAGTCGAAGGTCGCCGCACCGCAGCGCCACGGCGAACCGCACGACACCGAATCGATGATCTGCGCAGCGTCGGGAGCTCGCGACGCGCGCCACGTTGCGCCGGCGTCCCGCGAACGCATGATCACACCGGAACCGAAGTACTCCCCGACCGCCACACACGTCTGCCCCGCGCAGCCGACGTCGTTGAAGTACACGTTGCCCGCGTCTGCGTACGGGACCGGATGCGGATGGAAGGTCGCGCCGAGATCACTCGTCGTGTATGCCTGCGGCGCCGCGTTGGGGTTGCCGCCGATGACGATGCACGCGTCGACGGCGCTGCAACCGACCGCGTTGATGGTGAAGACGTCGTCGGGTGCCGCGAGCGACGACCAGTGCCGGCCGCCGTCGGTCGTCACCTCGAGCTTCGCGTTCGACAAGTTGTCGTAACCGCTCGCGATACACGTCGTGCGGCTCGGGCACGTCAGCTTGGTCAGCACGCCGCGCCGATCGGCGAGGACCCCGAGTGTCCACGTCACTCCGCCGTCGGTGCTGCGCAGCGCCTGCGCGCGCTGACGGTTCGTTCCCGGCGCGCTCGCGGTCGCCAGCGCGATGCACGCGGTCGGCGTGGGGCACTCGACCGCGAGCAGCCCACCGGTGCCGGCGGGCAGCGCGTGCACCGCCCACGTCGCGCCGCCGTCGGCCGACGTGAGCGCGCTCGGACGTGCGACTGCGTCGTTCCCGACCGCGACACACTCGGTCGTGGTCGGACAGCTCAACGACTGCGGCGCTTCGACGCCTGCGGGCAGGGCCGCGCTGCTCCAGTGCGCACCCGCGTCGTCGGTGAAGAACGAGATGCCGCCCGCGACCGCGCCGCAGCGAGTCGGCGAGGGACACGCGATCGCGGCCGGACGCTCCAATTCGACGGCGGGGAGCGTCTGCGCGTCGAAGTGTCGACCATCAGTCGTCGCGAACAGGAACGGCGTGCGCGCCGGTGAAGCGCCGATCGCCGAGCACGCGGTCTCGGAGGCACACGAGATCGAGCGCACCGCGTACGCCTGGGACGGCACGGATGCGAACGACCACGTCTTGCCCCGGTTCGTCGTCACGATCACCGCGGCATCGTCGGAGAACGTCGCGCCGCCCGCGAAGCAGGTGGTGACCGACGGGCACGTCACCGAATAGAGCCCGTCGGTCGGGCTCGGCGCAGTCCCGGTTTCCCACGTCGTGCCGCTGTTCGTCGTGCGCAGGACCACGGGCGTCTCGCCGCGGTCGCCGACGAGCGTGCACACGAACGTCCCGCGCACGCACGCGAGGTCCGGCGCCGGCGACAGCGTCGTCGGGAGCGTGAACGACGTCCACGATCCCGATCCGTTGACACTCTCCCAGATCAGCTTCCCGTCGGTCGCGACGCAGCGCAGCAGCTGCGCGCACGACAACGAGACGAGCGCGCCCGCGTGCGGCACGACGTGCTCGACGATCGTGTGCTGCGACTCCGTCAACGCGACACTGGAGCCGTCGACGCCGGTCGCGGTGATGTAGCAGCGCACCGGCAGGGGGCAGTCGATGTCGTGCAGCGCGGCGACGTCGCTCGGTACGAGCGCGGTCTCGTTCGTCCACGTCGCGCCGCCGTCGTTCGACGACAGCAGCTGTCCGGCTTCGAGCGCCCAGCAGACCATGGTCGAGGGGCACGCGATCGCGGTGTCGTCGGTGCCGAGCGCGAGTGTCGATGCGACGTGCCAGTTGCCCGCGGGCGCCGCGTGCGCGATCGAGGCGGGCAGCGCGACCGTGAGCGACACGAGCACCATCGAGCAGATCGCGCGTCGAGCGCCCGGCCGTCCCATGATCCGCCCCTCCGTGTGCGCCATGCGCGCGCGGCGCGGAGGCTACCGCCGCATCACCCCATCGGCGCGTGAGGTCGGTCACCTCTGCGCGTCCGAAATACCGGCTCGGACAGCTCCGCGTCGCTGAGGTACAGCGTGCCGTCGTCGAGTCGCAATGCCTTCATGCGTTTCCCCGATCGCTCGGCGGCGCAGCGCACCGGCGACGGAACCGCGCTTCTGTTGCGGCTCGCGACGCGCTGCGCGAGGCTCACCACCCGGCGGGATCAGGGGTCAGGGGGCCGACATGATGGAACCGGCGAAGCGCGCTCGGACGCGCGGCTCAGGGCTCGCGCTCGCGGTGCTGCTCGCGACCGCGGCGCCGATCGTGTCGACGGTCGCGTTGACACCGACCGCGGCCGGAGCGGTCGCGCCGCCGGCGTTCACCGCGTACGTCGCCAACAGCGGGGCCAACTCACTCGTGCCGGTCAAGACGAAGTCGAAGAAGGCCGGCGCGCCGATCTCGCTCGGCCACGCGCCGCAAACGGTCGCGATCACGCCCGACGGCCGCACCGCGTATGTCGTGAGTCGGATCGACGGAAAGGTGATCCCGGTCGACCTTGCGACCGGCACGGCCGGAACCGCGATCGCTGTCGGCAAGGATCCACAGAGCATCGCGATCACGCCGAACGGCAAGGTCGCGTACGTCGCGAACAGCGGCGACGACACGGTGACGGCGATCAACCTCGTCACCAACACGCCAAAGCGGCGGATCCTCGTCAGCCAGTTCCCCATCGACGTCGCAATCGCACCGAACGGCAAGACCGCCTACGTGGCGAACCTCAACGCCGCGTCGATCTGGCCCATCCGGATCGCGAACAACACGACCGAGACGCCGATCGTGCTGCCGTTCCTTCCGTGGGGCATCGTGATCTCGCCCGACGGTTCGACCGCGTACGTGAGCGACAACGCCGCGGAGATCGTCCCGATCACGCTGTCGAACAACAGCATCGGAACCGCGATCCCGACCGGAGACAGCGTCTATGGCGGAATGGCCATCACGCCCGACGGCAAGACGCTCTTCGTCGTCAACTCCGACAACGACCTGGTGACGACGATCGACATCGCGACGAAGACCGCGACGCACCAGATCAACGTGGGCGACGACCCGACCTCGATCGCGATGATGCCGAACGGGCGCACCGCGTACGTCACGAACGTGAACGACGGCACCGTCACGCCCATCGCGGTCGCCACCTTCACCGCCGGCCCCGCGATCCCGGTCGGAGGCAATCCACTCGGCATCGCGATCACACCGGACCAGGCGCCGGTCGCCCAGATCCACGCGACCGACGCGCCGCCCGGAAGTCCGACGCCGTTCGACGCGACCGGCTCGACGGTCGCGTACGGAACGATCACCCACTACACGTGGAGATTCGGCGACGGCACCATGGCGCGCACGACCGTGCCGACGGTCCACCACCTCTACACGGCGTCGGGCTCGTTCACCGCGACGGTCACCGAGACGAGCTCGGCCGGCACGTCGTTGACGAAGGTGTTCACGGGCCACACCATGCTCGACAACGGTGGGCCGTCGGCGCGCGTGTCGACGGTGGTGGTCATCCCGACCTGAGCGCGCCGATCCGCGGCCGTCGGCTCAGGCGCGGCCCCTCGCGCGGCCGCAACAGTTCCGTGACCGACGCGTCGCTCCCGCGGAAGCTTTGCTGAAATATGGGTTTGAACCGGGACAGGCGCGGGTAAACGGTCGCCCGACCAGGGGGCTGGAGCTCGGGGGGCAACAGATGGGGCAGGCAAGGGTTCGTCGGTTCGTCGCGGGCGCGCTCGCCGCAAGCTTGAGCGTGGTGCTGGTCGGCGTCTCGGGATCCGCGGCCGGCGCCGCAACCCAGACCGCGACGCACACGTTCCCGCAGGTGTCGTGCACCGCGAACGTCTCCGGCGGAACGGTCACGCAGAAGGAAGACATCACGGTCACGCTGACCGCGCCCGACAAGGTGACGCCGGGTCAGCAGTTCACCGTGGGCTTCCCGGGCGGGAGCAGCGTGCTGCCCGCTTCGGCGAGCGGCTTCACGGTGAAGTCGTACCAGGACCTCAGCCTGTCGTACGCGGTCAACGGCACGACGTTCGACAACGGAACGATCGTGAATCCCGGCACCGCGACGATCAACGGCAACCCGACAGCGAACGTCGTGAGCCTTCCGACGTCGACCTCGATCAAGATCGCGCAGCCGGGCCCGTTCCCTCCGGGCACGCTCGTCACGCCCGACGTGGCCGTCGACGCGACGTCCGGCGCGGTCGGATCGTCGGTCTCGCTGAACGCGCTCTCGCTCACGACCACGGCGAACCTCTCGAACGGTCTCACCGCGAAGGTGACGTGCAACATCCCGCAGGACACGATCATCAGCGTGCCCGTCGTGCAGTCGATGCCGGCGCCGACGGTCGACGCGGGACCCGACGTGAACGGCATCGTGAACACGGCGATCGCGCTCCACGGCACCGTCACCTCGAACGGGTCGCCGACCGACGCGTGGACGACGAGTGATCCCGCGTGCGTGGTCGCCGACCCGAGCGCGGCCGTAACGACGGTCAGCTGTTCGAACCCGGGCACGTTCACCGCGTCGCTCACCGCCGACGACGGGATCAACGCGCCGGTCAGCGACTCCGCGCAGATCAGCGTCGAGCAGAACGTGCCCCTCGTGGTCAACGCGGGCGCCGACGTGTCGGGCGCGGTCTCGCACGCGATCACGCTCAACGGCACCGTGAGCGATCCGGGCCACACCCCGACGAGCACGTGGACGATCAACACCACTTCGTGCACGATCGCCAACGCGCACGCGGCTTCGACGACCGTCACGTGCTCCGCGGTCGGCGCGTTCACCGCGACGTTGTCGGCGACCGATGGTGCGAACAGCGCCGGCGACGACGCCAAGGTCACCGTGAACGCGGATCGCCCGCCGGTCGTCGAGGCAGGACCGGCCGCGACGGGCGAGACCGGCGCCCCGATCGCGCTCGCCGGCAGTGTCACCGATCCCGAGAACGACCCGGTCGCCGTCGCGTGGGCCGCGCCGTCGGCGTGCACGTTCGCCGACGCGCACCAGGCGGCGACCACGATCACATGCAACGGGCCGGGCGCGTACACGGCCACCCTCACGGGGAACGACGGCTTCAACTCCGCCGTGAGTGACACGACGAGCGTCGTCGTCACCGACAACCTCTTCCCCTTCAACTGGGACGTCGACGCGACCACGCACCTGAAGAAGCTCAATCAGGACGTGACCGTGCCGACCGGCTCGTTCGACGGAGTCGTCGACCTCACGACCGGAACGATCAGCGGCGACATCACGCTCCCGCCCGCGCAGATGACGCTGAACCTCGCGGGCATCGGCCTCGTCACCGCCAACATGCAGATCGTCGAGGCGCAACCGATCACGGGCACGCTCGACCCGTCGACGTTCGCGGTCTCCGCGACCGCGGTGTTCAACATCAACATCCCGAGCGCGTATCCGACTGCGACCCCGACGGTGAACATCGTCGGCGACACCTGCACGACGTCGTCGCCGGTGAGCGTCACCATGACGGGCACCGCGAACCTGGCCGGCGCGTCGACGTTCTCGGGCACATACACGATCCCGAACCTGAAGACGTGCGGCGTGACGACGACCGCGCTGAACCTCGTCGTCCCCGGTCCGGGCAACACGTTCACGGCGGTCGTGCAACCCCCGCCGGCCGCGCCTGCGGTGACGACCGACCCGACCGACCAGACGATCACGCCCGGCCAGTCGTACTCGTTCACCGCCGCGTCGTCGGGCTACCCCGCACCCGCGCAGCAGTGGCAGATCTCGACCGATGCCGGGTCGACGTTCACGAACATCGCGGGTGCAACGGCCGACTCGTACACGGGCACCGGTGCACTCGCCGACTCGGGGCATGAGCTCCGTGCGGTGTTCACGAACGCGTCGGGCACCACGACGAGCGCAGCGGCAACGCTGGTCGTCGCGGTCGCACCGCACTCCCCGACCGTCGGCAACGCGACCGCGCGAGTCGGCGGCGCGAACGTCCGGTTCACCGCGCCGGCCGACGACGGCGGCAGCCCGATCCTCGACTCCACCGCACAGTGCACGTCGAGCGGCGGCGGTGTCAGCGGCTCGGGCACGAACACGTCGAGTCCGATCGCCGTCACCGGACTCACCGCCGGCGCGCCGTACACGTGCACCGTCACCGCGCGGAACGTGATCGGCTCGAGCGCGCCGTCGAGCGCGTCGAACTCCGTGGTGCCGACCGCGGTGCCATCGGTCACCACGCAACCGGGCGACACGTCGGTTCCCGCGGGAACGGCGTACTCGTTCACCGCGGCGGCAGCGGGCGTTCCCGCGCCGACCGTGCAGTGGCAGTCGTCGACCGACGGCGGCGCGACCTTCCACGACATCAGCGGCGCGACCGACCCGAGCTACTCCGCGACCGCGGCGCTCGCCGACTCCGGTACGCAGTTCCGGGCCGCGTTCACGAACTCCGTCGGCAACGCGACGACGAACGCGGCGACGCTCACCGTCACGCCGGTCGCGCCCCACATCACGACTCAGCCCGACGACCAGTCCGTCATTCCGAGCGGCACCTACTCCTTCACCGCCGCGGCGGCGGGCGCGCCCACGCCGACGGTGCAGTGGCAGGTGTCGACCGACGGCGGCACCACCTTCCACGACATCAGCGGTGCGACCGACACGACCTATACCGAGACCGGGGTCCGCAGCGATTCCGGAACGCGGTATCGCGCGGTGTTCACGAACTCGGCCGGGAGCAAGGCGACGAACGCGGCGACGCTCACGGTCGCCGATCACACATGGATCTCGATCGGCAACGCGGCGATCGCCGAAGGCGACACCGGCAAGGCGCGCACCGCGCAGCTCGCGGTGACGCTCACGCAACCGTCGACGCAGCCGGTCACGGTGCACTACGCGACGGCGAACGGCCGCGCCACCGCGCCGACCGACTACAAGGCGAAGAGCGGCACGATCACGTTCAAGGCCGGCAAGACGACGGCGTACGTGTCGGTCGCGATCACGCCCGATCAGGTCACGGAGGCGAACGAGACGGTCGAGGTCGCGCTCTCCAGCCCGACGGGCGGGTACACGCTCGCGCCCGACCGGTCGACAGGTGTCGTCACGATCCTGAACGACGATGCGGGCTCGGGGCTCAGCGTGCGCGTGGGCGACGCGTCGGTGTGCGTCACCGACGTCACGGCTCCGGTCGTGAAGGTCTGGGTGTCGCTCTCGGCGCCGGCGCCGTCGACGGTCACGGTGGTGGTCACCCTCGTCGACGGCACGGCCGCGAACGGCATCGACTTCAAGACGATGAAGCCGAAGACGCTGACCTTCAAGGCGGGACAGTTGCAGAAGTCGGTCGCGGTCACGGCGTATCCGGTCTCCGGCGGCAACACGGTGAGGACCGCGTCGATCAAGCTCTCGAACGCGAGCTCCGGCCTCACGATCGGACGCGCGACCGGAACCCTGACCTTCATGAGCGAGTGACTGCCCCCTCGTGGAGCGTGGGAACCCGCCCCGCGCTCCACGGGTGCGGTCGCGTCGCGCCGCATTGACAGTCGCCACGCTGCGCCTCTAAACACTTGCGCAACAGTGCGAGGGCCATCGGCCCTCGCGGGCGGAGGGACTGTTCATGGACCGAGCGCTGCGCGCGTCGATTCGGAGAACATTCGCGGTCGTGGTCGTGCTCGCCGTGGGCGCGGCGGGTTGGGCGCTCCACAGTGTCGCGTCGCCGTCGCACGATTCGGGTGCGCGCAAGTCGCCCGCGGCGATGAATGCGTCAGACCTGTTGCGCGCCGCGGCGTCGGCGAGTGCGGGTATCTACCTGCAGTACGACGGCGTCACCGGCCCGCCGGGCACGACCTACAAGACCGACGCGCCGATCTCTTCGTTCTCGTTCGGCATCTCGCGCGTTCCGATCACGACGAGCGGAACGCGCGGTGGAAGCACGCCGAGCGTCTCCGACATCAACCTCACGCACGCGATGGACAAGTACAGCGCACCACTGTTGCAACGCTCGCTGACGGGTAGTGGGAACGACACCGCGGTCCTCTACTTCACCGACGTCAACACGAAGACCGGCGCGCTGGTGAAGTACCTCGAGATCGACCTCGGCCACGTACTGATCTCGGGCTTCCAGACGTCGGCCAGCGGCGCGACCGTGCCGACCGAGAGCCTGACGCTGAACTTCACGACGATCACGTTGATCGCACACTTCGCCGGCGCGCCGGTGCAAACGATCACGTACAACCTGCCGTAGTACCGGGAGCCTGGCGCCGCCGGCGCACAACCGGCATCCTGGCGCGCATGAACGGGCGGGTCGGGATCATGGTGCTCTCGTTGGTCGGTGCCGTCGTGCTGGGCGCGATCGGTCCGGTGGGCGCGAGTGGCGCAGTTGGAACGCCGAGTTGGCCGCAGGCCGGCTTCGACGCGGGCGGCTCGAACTTCAATCCCGGCGAGACGACCATCACGACGGGCAACGTCGAGTCGCTGACCGAGGCCTGGGCCGCGCGTGGGCGCGCCTTCGTCTCCGCCGACGGACTGCTGTTCACCGGCGGGCGCAAGTTGTCGGCGTACTCGATCACCGCGTGCGCGCCGGCGGGCGGCCACTGTGCGCCGACGTGGGTCTCGGACGCCGGCTTCCACGGCGAAGTCGCGGTGTCGGGCGGTGTCGTCTACGCGACCGGTCGCGACCGCGCGGGGCACGCGGGTGTCGCCGCGTTCGACGCGGCCGGTCTCGACAACTGCACCCGCACGAACCCGACTGTTTGCACGCCGTTGTGGAGGTGGGTCGACAAGGCCGACGGGAGCAGCGTCTTCTCGCCGAAGATCGGCAACGGACGGTTGTGGGTCAGCGACACCGTGACGCAGGGCTTCGACACGATCGCGGCGCATCTGCGCGCGTTCGACATCTCGCACGCGTGCGCGGTCACGTGCAAGCCGGTGCGGTCGATCACCACGCCGACGACCGGGTCCACGTTCACGCTCGGCGCGCAGCAGGTCGTGCTCGCGCCGGAAGCCGGTTCGGTCGCCGTGTACGACGCGCGCACCGGCGCGGTGCAGTGGCGTTCGCGCACGCACGGCCCCCGCAGCACGGTCGTCGCGCAGGGCGGAACGATCTACGCCTCGAACCAGAAGACGCTGGAGGTCGAGGCCTATCCCGACGACGGTGGCGCCTCGTGCTCGGGAGCGCCGAAGGTCTGCTCCCCCGCGTTCGTCGTTCCCTACTCGGCGAACAATCCACCCACGCTCGCGGCGACGCCTTCGCTGCTGTTCGTCGACGACACCGTCGACATCCGCACGTACGACGCGGCCGGCGTCGCGCACTGCTTCGGCGCGCGGCACGTGTGCCAGCCGATCACCACCTACCCGGGCGCGGGCGGCACCGACGCGCCGGTCGTCGCCGGCAACGTGCTCTACAGCGCAACGTCGCGCGCGATCAACGCGTACGACGCGACGGCGTCCGCGGGCTGCGATCAGGCGACACGCACGTGCACCGAGCTGTGGCGGATGACTCCGGAACCCTCGGCGCCCAGCTCGATCGAGGTTGCGGGTGGACTCGTGTACACGACGTCCGAGAATGACGCGTTCATCCACGTCTTCGCGCCCACCGGCTGACGGCCGGCGGATGCGGGTGCGACGCAGGTGACCCAGGCGCGCCTGCTCACCGCGCGGCTCGAGCTCGTGCCGCTCGCCGACGAGCACCTGCCACTCGAGGTCGAGCTCGATTCGGATCCCGAGGTGCTGCGGTACCTGTCGTCGGGCGCGTCGACGCCCGACGAGGTCGCGGAGAAGCACCGGGGACGCGTCGCCCGCGCCGGCACCGTCGACGGACTCGGTGTGTGGATCGGTTTCACCCGCGACGTCTCGCGCGATGTCACGCGCGATTCGCCGCGCGACTTCGTCGGGATGTGGATGCTGCAGCCGCCGCACGGGCCGAGTCAGGTGAAGGTGCCCGGCGAGGCCGAGCTCGGCTACCGCATCCTCCGGCTTCACTGGCGTCGGGGCTACGCGCGCGAAGGATCGTTGGAGTTGATCCGTTACGGCTTCGAGGAGCTCGGACTGAAACGGATCCTCGCCCAGACGATGACGGTCAACACGCCGTCGCGGGCGACGATGGCGTCGGTGGGCATGCGGTACGTCCGCACGTTCGTCGAGGAGTTCGACGATCCGCTGCCCGGGACCGAGCAGGGTGAGGTCGAGTACGAGATCCGGCGCGCCGACTGGCGCGGTGAGCCGCGGTGAGCCGGGTCAGCCGGGTACGTGAACCGTCCGCCGCGGTCCCGACGGACCCTCGCCGTTGCCGAACGGTCGACCGTCGAGGTTCCAGCTCCACGACACCACCGGCGTGATCCGGAGATACGAGCCCGGACCCGCCTGACCGACGCGTTCGACGTTCTGGGCGACGCCGTACACACGCACGAAGCGCGGCGTCCACGGATCCGCCGAAACGACGTCGTCGATCACGATCGCGACCTTGTCGTTGCCGTCACGCACGTTGTGGTACTTCCGCGTCTCCAGCTGACTCATGCCGCCGACGTAGAAGTACGTGCCGTCGAACTCGAAGCCGACGGGCGTGACATCGGGCTGCCCGTCGGGTGCGACCGTCGCAATGCGAGCGAGTCGCTGCGACCCCAGGTACTCGGCCTCTTGCTCGGTGAATGACATCTCGGACGCCCCGGCTTTCGTCGAGTCACGGCCGCCCACTGTTCGAGCCCTCCGTCAGGGTTACCCGGTGAGCGCGGCGCGGAACCGGCTCAGTCGGTCTCGCTGACGTAGAAGCGATTCCCGTCGAGGTCGACGAAGGAGAACATCAACGGGACGCCCGGCCAATCCAGCAGCTCCCCCGCCGTGAAGCCGACACCTTCGATCGCCGCGTGCGCGGCGCGCGCGTCGTCGGTGGTGAGGCGGATGCCGGTGTCGACGCCGGTCGGCAGCTCGGGTCCGGTGAGGACGAGCGCGATCGACGGTTCACCGTCGGCCGGCGCCATCTCGATCCAGCGGAAGCCGGGCCGCAGCTCGGCGTCCATCGCGACAGAGAAGCCGAGCCGTGCGAGCGCGGCCTGGGTGCGGTCCTGGTCGGAGACCGGCACCGCGACCGTACGGATGCTCTTGAACGTGTTCGCAGTCATGCAGATGGAGACCGATCGGCGCGCGCGAACTCACCGGCGTGTGATCAGAAGTAGTCGACCAGGTTGACGTGCCCGACGACGTTGTCGAGGCCGGTGAACCACAGCTGACCGTCGGGCCCGGTGGTGAGGTCCTGCGCCTGTGCCTGCGGGCCGCCGAAGCCGACCGTAAGCGGGCTCGAGAACGAACCGGCGGTCGTCATGCGTCCGAGGTCCGCGTCGATCGTGAACCACAGCGCGCCGTCGGGACCGACCGTGATCATGCGCGGGCTACTGAGACCCGAAGCGGTGAAGTTCGTCACGGTGCCGTCCGTCGTGATCCGACCGATCGAGTTGCCGCCGATGTCGGCGTACCAGAGCGCGCCGTCGGGTCCCGCGGTGATACCGAAGGGCCTTCGCATCACCGGATCGCTGAAACGCGTGATCGTGCCGTCGGTCGTGATGCGCGCGACCGCGCCGATCCCGGTCGTGAGCGGGCCGAGGTCGGTGAACCAGAGCGCGCCGTCAGGGCCGGTCGTGATGTCGTACGACCGCGCGATCGCCGCGTCGTGGTACATCGTGATGTGTCCGGCGGTCGTGACGCGGCCCACACCGTCGCCCAGTGTCGTGAACCAGAGCGCGCCGTCGGGCCCGGCCGCGATCGACTGCGGGGTGCCGATGTCGGGCACGGTGTAGCTCTTCACCGCGCCCTTCCACGTGATCCGCCCGATGCTGTGATTGCCGCTGTTCGTGAACCACAGCGCGTTGTCGGGACCGGCAACGATGCCCGTCGGTCCGCTGATCGTCGGGTCGGTGAAGTTGGTGACGACACCCGCGGTCGACACGCGTGAGATCGAGCTCCCGTCGCGGTTCGTGAACCACAGCACGCCGCCCGGACCGTTCGTGATCCCGAAGGGTGTGTTCATGGTCGGATGCATGACGACACTCACCCGCCGGAAGCTCGCGGTGAAGCGGCCGATCGTCTTGCTGTCGAAGTTCGCGGTCCACACGTTCCCGTCGGGACCGGTGACGATCCCGGAGGGGCGCTCCAGCGAGGGGTCCGTGAACCTCGTGGCGACGCCGTTCATCGACAGTCGGTCGACCGATTCGTCACCGAGGGACGGCCCGCCGCCGTCGGTGAACCAGACCGCGCCGTCGGGTCCGCTCGCCATCTGACCCGCGGTGAGGATGCTCGGGTCGTAGATGTACGAGATCTCCCCGGCCGTCGTGATACGACCGATGCGGCCGGGCGCGTCGCCTTGCGTGAACCAGAGCGCGCCATCGCCACCGACCGCGATCCCGACCGGTTGGTAGACCTTGCCGTCCGCGGTGTAGCTCGTCACCACCCCCGCGGTCGTGATGCGTCCGATCGAACCGACCGACGCCGAGCGGGGCGGCCCGAGGTTCGTGAACCACAGGTTGCCGTCGGGTCCCGTCGTGATCTGCCCGGGGCCGTTGATGCTCGGATCGGTGAACCGCGTGATCGTGCCGTCGGTCGCGATGCGCCCGACCGAGTAGTTGGGATAGGTCGCGTTCACGAACCAGAGTGCGCCGTCGGGCCTACTCGTGATCGACGACGGTCCGCTCAGGGTCGCGTCGGTGAAGATCGTGACGACCCCCGCCGGCGTGATCCGGCCGATCTGGTTCGCGAGCTTGTTGGTGAACCAGATGTTGCCGTCGGCGCCCGTCGCGATGCCGTCGGTGTAGCCGATCCGCGCGTCCGGGAAGTTCGTGATCGCGCCGCTCGTGGTGACGCGCGTGATCTCTCCGCCGTAGCTGCCGACCCAGAGCGCGCCGTCGGGGCCGGCCGTGATCGCGAGCGGGTAGTCCATGCCCGCGTCGGTGAACTTCGCGTACTGCGGCTTGCCGCCGACGGCGGTGACGGCTGCAGCGGCGTCGACGAGACCGGAACCGACCGATTGCGGTGTGCCGTTCTCCATCGGCGCAGCCGTCGCCTTCAACTTGTTCACGATCAACTTGGCGCGGGCCTTCGGGTTGCGCTGCCGCATGAGCGCGGCGACAGCGGCCGCGTTCGGCGCGGCCGCCGACGTGCCACAGAACACGCCGGACGAGAAGAAGGTCGTCGCCACACAGTCGGTCGCGGCGAGGTCGGGCTTCGCGAGCCGGACGACGCGCGGCAGTGGTGGAGCGGCTGTGGTCCCGTCGACCGGTCCGTAGACCATCGTCACCGGGCCGCGCGACGAGTACGTCTCGGGATCGGTCGTGCTCGTCGCCGGAACCGCGGCGACGCTCACGGCATTCGCCGCGCCGTTGTGACCGAAGATCGTCGGGCCGATCACGTCGGGTCCGCTACTCGTCGCGAACTGCGCCGCGTCGATGCCACGACTCCCGAGCAGGGAGAACTTCAGACGCGGGCGCCCCCGACCGGAATGACGGGCGATGACGACGCGCACGTCGGTCGAGTCGAAGTGGTAGATGTCGACGAACTCGAACGGCTGTTGGGTGACTTGGTTGTCGTCGGTCGACGCCGCGACCACCGCGCCCGAGCTCGCGTCGACGAGGAACACGTCGAAGTCGTCGGTGACGCCGAACCACGGTTCCGCGTACTGGAAGTCGAGCTTGAGCTCGTTGAACCCGCCGAGGCTCAACGTGTCGCCGTTGCTCACACCCGGACCGGGATCGAAGTCGTGGCAGTCGTGCTCGCCCGCGCCGTACGCGGCAACCGCCGGTGGGCACGCGGTCGGGCGGTACTTCGCCGCTTCGTACGAACCGACGTCGTGCCCGCCCGCGACGACGTTGAAGTTGCCGGCGGACGAGAAGTAGTTCGTGTGGCCGTCGGCGGTCGCGTCGTTCACCGCGACCGCCACAGGGCCGTCCTGGAAGAACGGCTCGGCGAAGTAGGTGTAGTCGTCGACGAGGACGTTCGCGCCCGCCGCCTTGAGCGCGCCGATGTTCGACGCGAAGTCCATCGTGCCCTCGTCGGCCGTCGCGAAGTCGATCGCCGCGCCCGGCGCGATGTCGTGGACGAGCTGCGCCATGGCGCGTCCTTCGTCGGCTCCCGGCGTGTCGTCGGCGAGAACCTTCACCGGCGTGAGCCGGCCGCACGGGTTGCCCGGACCGGGCAGGTCTCCCGACGCGACGTCGGCCGCCGCGTGCTGGGCGTCGAAGGAGTTGGAGAGGATGCCGACGGTCTGGCCGGACCCGTCGACGAAGTCGTGATTGCGCGCGACGTTCGCGCGGAGTTGCGCGTCGGCCTCCGAGTGGACCGATCCGCACGCACCGCTCGCCGCCGCGGCGGGCGTCGGGTTCGCCGCGACCGAGTTCGTCACCGGTGCGAGGCTCTCCATCGCGCTCTGGACGCCGGTGATTCGCGCGAGCGCGGTCAGGCGCGTCGGCGCGATGGCCAGCGTGGTCGTACGCCACCGCTTCGCGACGTTGACGACGGCGCCGACCCTTCGGAGTCGTGCGATCGTCGCCGCCGACGTGTCGGCCGTGCGGACCTCGACGATCAGGCGGCCGTCGCGGCTGTGCAGCAGTGAGGCCGGACCGCGGGCCGGCAGGCCGACCGCCGAGTCCTGCGCGGCGGCCGACGGCGATGCCCCGCCCGCGCTCGCGGCCGCCAGCGCCTGCAGCCGCACCGACAGCGGGCCCGCGGGCTTGGCCCGAACCGGTGGCCCCGCGGAACCGCTCGCAGCCGCCGTCGACGGCGCCACCACGCCCGTCATCGAGAGGCCAACGGCCAGGCACACGGCCAGGGCCGACCCACGCGTCCGCTTCGCGATTGCCATCGACGGATCCTCCCAAGGCCGTGTTACAGATCCGCGTCGTCGGGGGCTCACCCGACGAGGTGGGAGACTTGCGGGCGTGACGGGGCGGGGGGCGGCCGTGACGGGGGTCCGGGTCCTGGGCGGCGTCCACGCGGTCGCAGCCGACGGTTCCCTGATCGCCGTGCCCAGCGCGACGCAACGCCGTCTGCTCGCGATCCTCGCCCTGCACGCGCCCCGTGCCCTGCGCTCGGAGTGGCTCGCCGACCTCCTCGACCTCTCCCCCGGCGCGCTCCGCACCGGCGTCTCCCGTCTGCGCGCGACGCTCGGCGGTGAGCTGCTCGAGACCGGGAGCACCGGTTATGCGCTCAGCGGGAGCGTGGACGCGGCCCGGTTCTGCGCCGCGGTCGGGAACGCGGCGCGAGTCGTCGAGGATGCGTCCGACGATCACGTGCGCGCGCTGGAGGCTGCACTCGCAGGTTGGAACGGTTCGCCGCTCGAGGAGTTCACCGGCGAAGGCTGGGCCGACGGCGAGATCGCGCGGCTCACCGAGATCCACGGCGGCACCGTCGACGACCTCGCGGAGGCACTCGTCGTGATGCGCCGCCCGAGTGACGCGGTCGCACTGCTCCGGACCCAGATCGCGCAGTATCCGTTCCGTGACCGGTCGCGCGGCCTTCTGATCCGCGCGCTCGCGAGCGACGGGCGCCAAGCCGACGCGTTGCGGGCCTTCCAGGACTACCGGACGCTGCTCGTCGAGGATGCCGGCACCGAACCCTCACCCGAGGTCGTCCGCATCGAGCGACGCGTCGCGACGGGTTGGGACGGCGTCGAGCGCGCGATGGTCGACCGCGAGACTCCGAGTCGCGGGCAGGCGCCGATCGACCTCCCGCCTCCCGCCGAGCTCGCGCACGACGTTCGCTTCGTCGGCCGCGCCACGGAGCTCGAGCTGTTCGCGGGCGAGCTCGCATCGGTCGCGAACACGTCGCGCCTGCGCAGTGTCGTGCTGGATGGCGAACCCGGCATCGGCAAGACCGCGCTGCTCGGCTCGTTCGCGCGTCGCGTCGCCGCTTCCGAATCGGCCTCGGTGCTCTACGCGCGGTGCGACGAGACCGGTGTCGCGCTCCAGCCGTTCCGCAGCGTCCTCACGACGCTGGTCCGCCACGCGCCCGCGCCACTGCTCGCCGCGCACGTCGCGCAGCACGGGGGCGAGCTGCTCCGGCTCTGCCCGTCACTCTCCCACCGCGTCCCGACGGCACCGGTGCCGACCGAGACCGACGACGCGACCCAGCGTTTCCTCGTGTTCGAAGCCGTCACCGACGTCTTCGTTCGCTCGAGTCGCGACCGTCCCCTCGTGCTGATGCTGGACGACGTGCAGTGGGCGGACGCGACGACACTCCGGCTGCTGCGTCATCTCGCGCACGCCCTCGTCGACGCGGCCGTGCTGCTCGTCGTGAGCAGCCGCGACCGGCCCGACGACGACACCGACGCCGTCCGCCTCACGCTCGCCGAGCTCGACCGGGGCGAGACCCGACGCGTCGCGCTCGCGGGGCTCGAGCCCTCCGCGCTGCGCGACCTCGTCGAGGACGCCGCGCCGAATCGCGCGCACGACGACGAGATCCTCACCGCGCTCGTCGCCCAGACAGGCGGTCATCCGCTCTACGCGTCGCAGCTCGTCCGGCACTGGGCCGACACCGCGTTCGACGTCGACGCGCGCCTCGCGGTGCCACCGAGTCTGCGCGACGTGGTGTGGGCGCGTGTCCGTGCGCTCGGGGACGACGCCGTCGACGTGCTGACCTCGGCGGCCGTCCTCGGGTTCGAGTTCTCCGAGGACGTGCTGCTCGACATGGAGCCGCGGCCCGAGACCGTGGTGATCGACACGCTCGACGCGGCCGTGCGCGCGGGATTGATCGTGGGCGGTGATCCGCCGCTGCGACGGCTGCGCTTCGCCCACGCGCTCGTCGCGAACGCGCTCTACGGCGACGTCGGCCCTTCTCGACGCGCCCGGATTCACGGGTTCGCCGCGCGCGCGTTGCAGAAGAGCGCCGACGAGCTGCCGCCCGCGGTCGTCGTGCAGATCGCGCGGCACTGCGCGCTCGCGGGTTGGGCCGCGGAAGCGCAGGTCTGGTCGACGCGGGCCGGCGATCACGCGCTCGACCATCTCGCGCCGACCGAGGCCGCGCAGCACTTCCGTGCCGCACTCGACCTCGCAACCGCGCTCGGGCGTCCCGACGACCAGCAGGCCGACCTGATGGTCCGCTTGGGCGACGCGCTCCACCGCACCGGCGACACGCATGCGTTCGAGATGCTCGAGACCGGCGCGCGCCTCGCGCAGCGGAGCGGCGCGGCCGACCCGCTCGTGCGCGCGGTGTTCGCCGCGGATCGAGGCTTCATGCACCTCGACGAGCGCGCGCCCGAATACCGGTCGATGGTCGAGGCCGCGCTCGCCGCGACCCCGGCGTCGGATCGTGCGACCGTCGCACGATTGCGCGCGCTGCTCGCGCAGAGCCTGATGTACACGCGCGATGCCGCGCGCCGGCTCGCGCTCGCCGGCGAGGCCATCGACCTGGCGCGCGCTGTCGACGATCCCGCGCTGCTCGCGCGCATCGGGCCCCCGGTCGTGAACGCGTCGTGGGCGCCCGGGCGGCGGGAGCTGCGGAGCCGGGTCGCCGCCGACGCGGTGCGCGCGGCGGAGACGACCGGCGACCCCGCGCTCGAGTTCAGCGCGTACCACAGCGCCTACAACGTCGCGGTCGAGTACGCCGACGCGCCGGCGGCGGCGCGGTTGAGCGCCAAGCTGCGCGTCGCCGCGCGCCGCGTGGCCGAGCCTCGGTTCCGTTGGACGGCGGGCTTGATCGACACCTTCGAGACGATGATGGCCGGCCGCCTCACCGACGCCGAGACCATCGCGGCGAGCACGCTCGACCTCGGCCTGAGCATCGGCGAGACCGACGCGTTCTCCTTCTTCGCCGGTGAGGCCTTCGTCATCGGCACGTTCGCGGGCCGGCACCAGGAGTTGCTCGCACTGGTCGAGCAGGGGGCACGCGACAACCCGGATCTGCTCCCGTTCAAGCTCGCGCACGGCATCGTGTGCGCGGCCGCGGGTCGCACGGAGGTCGCACGCGACATCCTCCTCGACGGCATGGGCTCGGGATTCGCGGAGCTTCCGCTCGACAACGTCTGGACGACGTCGGTGCTCGGCTACGCCGTGCTCGCGATCGAGCTCGGCGAGGCCGGCGCCGCGACGCACCTGCTCCCGTTGATCGAGCCCCTCGCCGACGAGGTCGCGTACAACGGAGTCACGAGCCAGGGCCCGGTCGCCGCGTACGTCGGCAAGCTCGCGTCGCTGCTCGACGAGCACGAGCGCGCCGAGGACGCGCTGTTCGCCGCGCTCGCGATCAGCGATGCGTTCGGTTGGACCTATCACCGTGCGACCACGTTGTTCGCGCTCGCGCAGAATCGCTTCCGCCGAGACCGCACGCTCGACGCGACCGCGACCGCGTGGCTCGACGAGTCGTCCGAGCTCTGCCGCACCTACGGGTTCGCGAGCTGGGCCCGCCAAGCGACCGACCTCGCGAACGTCGCCGGCCGCTGACGACGCCCCTCGTCGTCGCTCGGAAGCCCGCGACTGGGACGCGCACCCAGTTGCTGCGCAAACCCGTCGCGGCAAGGATCCGGCCCGTCGCCGACCTCGCAGGCACGCGCCACGCGCGCCCGTGGAGTCGGGAGGAGGGATCCGATGACACGGCTCGAGGCACGGAGTGCCATTCACGACGACGTTCTCGCGTGCGTGACGGGGCGCTCGCGACCACTTCGACGGCACGGGCGGCGGGTCGCCTTGGCGATGACCGTTGCGATCGCGACGTTCGTCGGTGCCGCGATGACGCCGGCGCACAGCCTGACCCGCGTGCCGAGTGAGCAGCTGCCGTCCGGCTTCACCGACACGCGCGTCGCGTCGATCAACCTCCCGATCGCGTTCGCGCAGACACCCGACGGTCGCATGTTGGTCGTCGACGAGACCGGCTTCATCGACATCGTCAAGAACGGCGTCGTGCTCGCGAAGCCGGCGCTGAACATCAAGTCGAAGGTCTGCTCGAAGGGTTACGAGCGCGGGCTGCTCAGCATCGCGCTCGACCCGAGCTTCGCGACGAACGGCTACCTCTACGTGTACTACACGTTCAAGAAGTATCCGAAGTGCCCGCGCTACAACGAGCAGGTTCCGGTCAATCGCGTCTCGCGCTTCACGATGAGCGGCAACACGATCGACCCCGCGAGCGAGGTCGTGCTGGTCGACAACATGCTGTCGTACGCAGGCGAGCACAACGCGGGCGACGTCGGCTTCGGCAAGGACGGCATGCTCTACGTCACGACCGGCGACGGTGGTTGCGACTACACCGTCGGTCGCCACGCGTGCGATGAGAACGACAATACGAACGGCATCTCACAGAAGCTCAACACGCTGCAGGGGAAGGTCCTGCGCATCGCGCCCGACGGCAGCATCCCGCAGGGCAACCCGTTCACGGGCGCGGGTTCCGCGCGCTGCAACGAGGGCTACGTCGCCACCGGTTTGAAGTGTCAGGAGATCTACTCGTACGGGCTGCGGAACCCGTTCCGCTTCGCGTTCGACGAGAACGCGACGAACACTCGGTTGTTCGTCGACGACGTCGGTGAGAGCACGTGGGAAGAGGTCGACCAGGCGAAGAAGGGGGCGAACTTCGGCTGGAACACCCGCGAGGGCGACTGCGTCGAAGGATCGCTCGTCGACTGCGGCGCACCTCCGCCCGGGATGACGAACCCGGTGTACTCGTACTCGCACGAGGCCACCGATTGCGCGTCGATCACGGGCGCCGCGTTCGTACCCAACGGCCTGTGGGGTGTGCACTACAACCGCGGGTACCTGTACTCCGACTACATCTGCAACAAGATCTTCCTGATGCGCCCGGACGGAGCGGGGGGCTGGACCGCGACCGCGTTCGCGACCGGCTTGGCTCCCCAAGGCCCGATCGCGATGGGCTTCGCTTCGTACAGCGGCCACGCCGCGCTGTACTACACGACGTATGCGAACGGCGGTGAGCTCCACGTCATCGACCGCGCGCCGTAGGCCATCGGAGCGCGCGCGTCGGAACGCCGGTGGCTTTCGCGGTCGTCGATCGTCAGAATTGCTCGAAGCCGATCGACGAACCACCGCACGCTCGCGAGGAGCTCCCATGAGCACGCCGACGACTGCACTCGACGCTCGTTTCAGCGCCCCGGACGCGTCGCCCACCTCATGGGCCGACACCGTGACGGTGCTCGAGTCGGCCCAGCTGTTCTGGCTCACCACGGTTCGCGCCGACGGACGGCCGCACGTCACCCCGCTCGTCGCGGTGTGGGTCGACGACGCCGTGCACTTCGCGACCGGCGAGACCGAGCAGAAGGCGTTGAACCTGCGCGCCAACTCCCACGTGATCCTCACCACCGGAACCAACGACTGGGAGCGCGGGCTCGACGTCGTCGTCGAGGGCGAGGCCGTCCGGAACACCGACGACGCGACCCTGCGCCGGCTCGCCGACGCGTTCGGAACGAAGTGGGACGGGCAGTGGCAGTACGAGGCGCGCGACGGAGCCTTCTTCAGCCCGACCGAAGCGGGTGGCGGCGCGGCGGGCGCGGACCGGGCCGCACTCGTGTTCTCGGTCGCGCCGACGAAGGTCCTCGCCTTCGGCAAGGGCACGTTCGCCCAGACCCGCCATCGTTTCTGACGCCGTCGAGCAGCTGACGACCCACACCGCGGACGTCGACGACGCGTTCTTCGCGCGTTCGGCGTCATCTGGTTGGCGGTCGCGCTCGGACTCGCCGCGAAGAGCGTCGAGACGGCGGCGAACACGCCCATGATCCTGAAGTGGCTTCCGTTCCTCGGCAGCGGCTTCGTGGCGACGCACACGCTGCCCGGCGGGCTGCGTCAGTTCGCGGAGTATCAGCCGTTCACGCCCGTTGCCGACACCGTGCGCGGTCTCCTCACCAACGCTGCGATCGGCGACCACGCGATCGCGGCGATCGCGTGGAGCGTCGGTCTCGGGCTCGCGGGTTACGTGTGGTCGCTGCGGCAGTACAACCGGCGCCGCGCGGCCGAGCCGAAATAGGCGGGTCGTACCTCTACCGCGCCCCGGCGCGCGCCGGTATCGTTCGCGACGTTCGAATGTGGGGAGGGCGCACATGCATCGCGACGGCACGCGGCGACGCCGTTCGACTCACAGGCTCACCTTGGTGGTCGCGCTGATGGCGTGCGTGTCGACGATGCTCGCGGGCATCGCGTCGGCGGGACCCGCCGCGGCCGACGCGTGCAGTCGACATCAGGTCGGCTGCTTCACCTTCTTCACCGGCATCAGCGATCCGCAAGGCATCACGACCGGAGCCGACGGCGCGCTGTGGTTCACGAGTCTGAACGCGATCGGACGCATCACGACGAGCGGCGACCTGCACGAGTACACGTCGGCAAGGCTCTTTGCACCGGGCTCGATCACGGCGGGGCCCGACGGTGCGCTCTGGTTCGCGAACGGGCGATCGATCGGCCGCATCGACCTGACCGGTCACTTCACCTTCTTCCACGCGCGCGGCGTCGCACCGAGCGGCGGCATCGCGACCGGCCCGGACGGTGCGCTGTGGTTCACCAACAGCCTCGATTCGATCGGCCGGATCACCACGGCCGGGCAGGTGACCATCTATCACGACCCGACGATCGCCAGCCCGCGCGACATCACCGCCGGCCCCGACGGCGCGCTGTGGTTCACGAACTACGGCGACCACTGCCGCACGGTCTGCGGCTCGATCGGACGGATCACGACGCGCGGCAAGGTCACGAACTTCGATCCGACGATCAACTTCTACTGCGGTGGCGCGGCGTGCGGGACCGCGATCACGTCCGGCCCGGACGGGGCGCTCTGGTACACCGCGGTGAGCGACGGCATCGCCCGCATCACCACTCGGGGTCGCGTCACGAAGCACGCGGCTCCCGGCCTCACATGGGATCTCACGACCGGCGCCGACGGCGCGCTGTGGTTCACGAACACCGGCGCGAGCTCGATCGGTCGGATGACGACGGGCGGGCACGTGAACGATTTCTCGGACCCGCGGATCGGAAGCCCGTTGAACATCGTCACCGGTCCCGACGGTGCGATGTGGTTCACGGATGCGACCAACGAGCAGATCGGGCGAGTGACGACGGCGGTCAGCTCGTAGCCCGAGTCGCGGCTCGACAGCACGCACCGCGGCCCGATCGACGTGCTACACACCCGGCGTGCGCAACGAATCGCCGGCGAATCCGCTGCTCGAGAGCAAGCTGCACATTCCACGGGCGCGGCGCACGCTCGTCGCACGCCCGCGTCTGCTCGCGCGATTGAACGACGCCGTCGACGCGAAGCTGATCCTGATGTCGGCACCCGCCGGGTTCGGCAAGACGACACTCGTCACCGCGTGGCTGCACACCGTCGCGGAAGCGGGCGGCGCGGTGGCGTGGCTCTCGCTCGACGAGCGCGACAACGACCCCGGGACCCTCTGGGCGTACGTGCTCGCCGCGCTCGAGTCCGCGGTACCCGGCCTCGGCGCGAACGCACGCGCGCTGCTCGACGCGGCAGGCCCGCCGTCGGACGCGGTGCTGGCGACCCTCGTGAACGAGCTGCACGGCCTCGATCGCGACGTCATCCTGGTGCTCGACGACTTCCATGTGCTCGATCGCCCCGACCACGACGACGTGGCGTACCTCGTCGACCACCTGCCGGACCGCGTACGCCTCGCGATCACGAGCCGGTCGGACCCGCCGCTGCCGCTGCCGCGCCTGCGAGCGCGCGGTCAGCTGCTGGAGATTCGCGCTGCCGATCTGCGCTTCACCGGCGACGAGGCGGCCGCGTACCTGAACGGCGCGATGGGCCTCGAGCTCACCACCGGCGACATCGCGACCTTGGAAGCGCGCACCGAGGGTTGGATCGCGGCGCTCCAGCTCGCGGCGTTGTCGTTGCAAGGCCGCGACGACGTCGCGAGCTTCATCGCCGACTTCGCGGGAGACGACCGCTTCATCGTCGACTACCTCGCCGGCGAAGTGCTGCAACGCCAACCCGAATCGGTCCGGCAGTTCCTGCTCCACACGTCGGTGCTCGATCGCCTGCAGGGGGCGCTGTGCGACGCCGTCACGGGCACGACCGGGAGCAAGGCGACGCTCGAGGCGCTCGACCGCGAGAACCTCTTCGTGATCCCGCTGGACGCGCGACGCGAGTGGTACCGGTATCACCATCTCTTTGCCGAGGTCCTGCGCGCGCGGCTCCTCGACGAAGAGCCGGATGCGCCCGCGGAGCTGCACCGCCGGGCGAGCGCGTGGTTCGCGGCGCACGACGAGCCGTCCGACGCGATCCGGCACGCACTCGCGGCCGGCGACGTCGACCGCGCCGCGGAGCTCGTCGAGCTCGCGCTGCCTTCGATGCGTCGCCGCCGCCAGGACGCGACGATCCGCTCGTGGGAGAAGCTCATTCCTGACGCCGTCGTGCGCGAGCGGCCGGTGCTCGCGATCGGATTCGTCGGCGCGTTGATGTCGACCGGCGAGATGGATCGTGTCGAAGACCGGCTGCACGGCGTCGAGCGGTGGCTCGCCCTGGAACCCCCGACGCGCGAAGCCGCAGGGATGATCGTCGTCGACGAGGCGCAGCGGCGCGCATTACCGGGGGCGGTCGAGATGTACCGCGCGGCATTGGCGCTCATACGCGGCGATACCGTCGCCACCGTCGATCATGCTCGCCGCACGCTCGCCCTCGCGCCGGACGACGACGACATGGGCCGCGCCGCCGCCCACGCGCTCCTCGGGCTCGCCGCGTGGTCCGAAGGCGACCTCGACACCGCGTTCGCCGAATACACCGACTCCATTGCCGCGATGCACCGCGCCGGCCACATCGCCGACATCCTCAGCGCGTCGATCGCGATGGCCGACATCCGCATCGCCCAGGGCCGGCTGCGCGACGCACAACTGCTGTACGAGCAGAACCTGCAGCTGCTCGCCGACCACGGTGCCGGTCCGTTGCGGGGCGCGGCCGACATGTACGTCGGTCTGGCGGAGATCCTGCGTGAGCGCGACGACCGCGAAGGGGCCGCAGAGCAGCTGCAGCGCGCGCGGGAGCTCGAGCTGTTCGGAACGCGGCAGTATCCCTATCGATCGCGGGCCGTCGAGGCGGGACTGCGGCTGGCCGCGGGCGACATCGCGGCGTGCCTCACGCTGCTCGACGAAGCCGAACGCGTCTACGACACCGACTTCTCCCCCGCGGTTCGACCGATCGGCGCGCGGCGGGCGCGCGCATACGTTCGTCAAGGCGACCTCAATCCGGCCCGCGCGTGGATCCGCGAGCGCAACCTGTCGACCGCCGACGAGCTGCGCTACGTCACCGAGTTCGAGCACATCACGTTGGCGATCATCATCGTCAACGACGCCCCCGACGAGCGCGCGCTCCAGCAGGTGAGCGCGATGCTCGACCGTCTGCTCGCGGCCGCCGAGGCCGGCGCCCGCGGGAGCAGCGTGATCGAGATCCTCGCCGTGCAGGCGCTCACCTACGACGCGCGCGGCGACACGCCCCGCGCGCTCGACGCACTGCGGCGCGCGGTCGCCCTCGCGGAACCCGAGGGTTACGTCCGCGTCTTCGACTACCTCGGTGGGCGCCTGCACGAGCTGCGGGACGCGCTCGCGAGCGGCTCACGCCCGGCTCGCCCCCGCCAGGACGCGCTCGTCGACCCACTCAGCGATCGCGAGCTCGACGTGCTGCGCCTGCTGCGCAGCGATCTCAGCGGACCCGACATCGCGCGCGAGCTCACGGTGTCGCTGAACACCATGCGCACGCACACGAAGAGCATCTATACGAAGCTCGCCGTGAACAACCGGCGGGAAGCGGTTCGCAGAGCGGACGAGCTCGGCCTCTAGAGCCCGAGCGAATCACCACGTCAATCACCACATGTGGCGATGTGGGCTCACCACATCGGTTCGTACGTTGCGTTCGTGCAGTACGAGATCCGAGTCCAGGGACATCTCGAGTCCCGGTGGTCGGCCTGGTTCGACGGGCTGAGCCTCGCTCGGGCCGACGACGGAACCACCGTCATCCGGGGTCCGGTCGTCGACCAGGCCGCGCTGCACGGCTTGATCCAGAAGCTGCGCGACATCGGCATCCCGCTGGTGTCCGTGACGCAGCTCCGAACCGAAGGGGACTGAAATGGACCGCAAGACCCGCAAGCTCGCCCTCGCCGCCGGCGTCCTCTACCTCGTGACGTTCGTCGCCTCGATCCCGACCCTGGGACTCAAGGCGCCGCTCGTGAACCACCCCGAGTGGATCCTCGGGCACGGCAGCGACACGGGCGTGATCCTCGCCTGCCTCATGGACTTCGTCTGCGCCCTCGCCGGCGTCGGCACCGCGATCGCGTTGTTCCCGGTCGTCCGGCGCCTCCGGCCCACGGCCGCGATCGGGTTCCTCGCGTCCCGCACGATCGAGGGTGTGATCCTCGTCGTCGGTGCGATCAGCCTGCTGTCGATCGTGACGCTCCGCGGCAGCGGCGGCGACACCGCGTCGATGATGACGGCCAGCCGGTCGCTCCTCGCCGCACACCACTGGGCGTTCCTGTTCGGCCCCGGCACGATGCCCGCCATCAACGCGCTGTTCCTGGCGACGGTGATGTACCGCTTCCGCCTCGCACCCCGCTTCATCCCGCTGATGGGCATCGTCGGTGCGCCCCTGCTGCTCACCTCCGGCCTGGTCACGATGTTCGGTGGATGGTCGCAGAGCTCATCGACCGCGCTGGTGTTCGCGCTGCCGATCGCGGCGTGGGAGTTCTCGATCGGCGTGTACATGACGGTCAAGGGCTTCAAGACTTCGACGGATGCCGTCGACGTGCCGTTCGCGAGCCCCGCGCTCGCCGCGTGAACGTCATGCAGCAGCACGACTACGACGTGGTGATCGTCGGTGGTGGTGCCGCGGGCCTGAGCGCCGCGCTCGTCCTCGGACGGGCGCGGCGCACGGTCGCGGTCATCGACGCCGGCGCGCCTCGCAACGCCCCCGCCGCGCACATGCAGGGCTTCCTCTCGCGCGACGGCATGCCGCCCGCCGAGCTCCTCGCCGCCGGCCGCGCGGAGATCACGGGATACGGCGTCGAGATCATCGACGACACGGTGTCTGCGATCGAACCCGGATTCGTCGTGCAGCTCGCTCACGATGGAACCGTGTCGGCGCGACGCATCCTGGTGTCGACGGGTGTCGTCGACGAGCTTCCCGACATCTCCGGCGCGCGGGAACGGTGGGGCCGCGATCTTCTGCACTGCCCCTACTGCCACGGTTGGGAGGTGCGCGATCAGCCGATCGCAGTGCTCGGCACGCACCCCGGGGCCGTGATGCACGCGCAGCTCGTGCGGCAGTGGTCGGACGACGTCGTCTTCTTCACGCACACGATGGCCGTGTCCGCCGAAGCACGCGCGCAGCTCGCGGCGCGCGGCATTCGCGTGGTCGACGGCGAGGTCGTACGGCTGGTCGTCGAGCGCGACCGGTTGACGGGCGTCGCGCTCACCGACGGTCGGGTCGTTCCGCGGTCCGCCGCGTTCATCCGCCCGCGTAACGTCGGGCGTCGCGACGGTCTGCTCGCAGGAATGGGCGTCGATGTCGATGCCGACGGTCTCGTCGTCGTCGGCCGCGACGGCCGCACGAGTACGCCCGGCGTGTGGGCGGCCGGCAACGTCGTCGACCCGCGCGGATCCGTCATCGCCGCCGCCGGCGCCGCGGCGACCGCCGCCATGTCGATCAATGCCGATCTCGTGCAGGACGACGTGCGGTCGAGCGGGCTCGAGGCGGGTATGCGGATCCCGTCGCGGTAGCCCCAGGACGGCCGAACCTGCAGGTGCATTGTGGGGAAGCGCTTGCGAGTCGGCGGGATGGCCGGCGCGCACGCTCAACCGCAGCGGCAGTGCACGGTCTGGTCGAGTGCCTGCCACCGGAACTGCATGAGGGGTGACGACTCGCCGCAGCCCGTGCAGCTGATCCGCCAGCCGTCGCCGACACGCGCGATCTCGAGCGCGACCTCGCCGGTCGACAGCCGTTTCGGCGCGACCTTGGGCTTCAGCACGGGCGGGAGGTTCGAGAGCGAGATCTCGAGGTACCGCGGCGGCGCGTCGGCCGGCTGCGGCAGTTGCGGCTCGAGGCGCCGAAGCTCGGCGATGCGCGCGTCGCCCATGTGATCGCGATTCGAGAAGGCAAGGAGCGCGTATGCGGTCTCGAGATCGAGACCCGGATCGACGGCACTCCCCTGCTGCTCGACGTGCTCCGGCTCGGGAACGACCGCTGGTCCCGGTGCGGCGAGGAACTCGTCGAGGGCGTCGAAGTTGGTGCTGTCGAAGATCCCGCTTCGTTCCGAGATGCGCTCGATCTCGTCGATGAACCCGTCGCGTTCGAACCGGTCGTTCGGATCTTCGAGCGTGTCCTTCGCGAACATGATGACGAAGCGTGCCGCCACCCCGGCACGCTTGCGGCGCAGGATCCGGCCCATGCGCTGGATCATCTGCCGGCGGGTTCGGCTCGCGCTCATCACGACGCCGAGGTTCGCGTCGGGCACGTCGATGCCCTCGTCGAGCACGCGCGGCGCCGCCACCGCGTCGAGCGTGCGCACGCGGAGATCGTCGAGGATCTCACGCCGTTGCCCACGCGCCGTCGAGCCCGTGATCAGCTCCACCGCCACGTGCGGATCGAGCCGATTGATCGCGTGGTTCGCGGCGCGCACCGTCTCGGTGAACACGAGCGCGCCTTCCGAGTCCTTGATCGCCGGCGCGAGCCGGCCGAGCAGGTCGTACTTCCCGGTCGACTGCGCAACGATGTGTCGGCGCTTGGAGAACGCGTCGAGGTAGTCGCGCGCCGCGCGACCGTCGGCACCCGCGTCTCGTTCCGCAAGGTGCGCGACCGCGGCGAGGAAGTCGCCGAACGACTCGACCGGCATCTCGCGCACGCGGCGCAGATGCTGCCGCGCGTTCACGAGTCGCTGTTCGACCGCGACGTACTCGGCGCGCTCGTCGTGCGAGAGCGGCACGCCGACGAACGCGACACGCGGGCGGGCGCACACACCGTCGGCGATCGCGTGCTCGAATCCGTAGCGGTAGCAGATGCCGCCGAAGAACGGCAGGAGCAGCTCGGTCACCGCGTCGTCGCTGCGCTCCAGTGTCGCGGTGAGTCCGAGGCGTTCCTCGTACTCGGAGAGCAGCGCCTTGCGCAAGGACTTGCCTCCGAGGCCGTGACACTCGTCGGCGATCAGCAACCCGCCCGCGGGACCCGGTGGCACCGGCTTGTAGGCCGCGGCCGAATGACGGGTCGCGACGAGCACGTCGCAGCTGTCCGCGGTGTCGCGCCCCGCGTCACCCAGGCGTCCGATGCGTGCGTCCGGCAATTTGGCGCGCAACGCGGTGTGCCACTGCTCCATGAGGACGCGCGACGGAACCAGCACGAGCACGAAGCGGCCGCGCCGCAACGCATCGGACGCGGCCGCGATCGCGACCTCGGTCTTCCCCGCCCCGGTGACCGCCTCGATGACCCCCCGACGGCCGCAGCGCAACCACGCGACGAGCGCGTCGAGCTGCCATCGGTAGAGCTTGTGATCCGGAGAGTTGAGGCTGTTGATCATCGTCCCGCGACTGGCTCGATCGAACCATCAAGCATGACAGAACCTCACGGCCCTGTCGCGCTTCGGACGGATCACAACGTCTGCGAGCTTGCGGTGTTCCTCGACTCGCTCGATCTCAGGGCGTGAACGGCCCGATACGGCTCAGGTGCCGGGCGCGGACGCGCAGCTCGCCTTCGACGCGGCCGCGTTCGTCTGCCGGGAAGCGATCGTCGGTGACGGTTGGCTCCCGAGGGCCGGCGTGTGCACGAGGTTGAGGTTGTTGGTCTCGCCCGTGAAGCCTTCCTTCACGCACTTCGGAGCCGCCGAGGTCGACGCGATCAACGTCGTCTGCGCTTGCAGCGTCGTGTTCTTTCCGAAGTTCGCCGAGCCGCCGCCGCCATCGCCGTAGACACCGAACTCGGCGCTGTGCCACGACGACGCGAGCGTGACCACGTTGTCGCGGTTCGATACCGCGGTGGCCGTGCCGGATCCCAGCGCGAGCGACACCTGGTCGTTGCCACCGGCGACCGCCTGCCCGGCGAGTTGTACGCGGGCAAGGTCCTTGGCGGTGATCGCACCGCCTTTCACGTGCGCGGCGGGACTGTTCGTGTAGCAGTAGACGTGTCCGGCGACGTTGTACGTGAACCAGCCGCTCGGGCAGTTCGTGTCGTAGTCGAGCATCCAGTACTGCATGAACACGTCGTTGGGAGCCGTCGTGTAGACGAACTGCTCCCAGCCCACGCACTTCGCCGGCTTGCTCGCACCCGAGCAGCGCGGGCTCGAGAAGAACTCGCTGTTGAGCTGCAGCGAGAACGTGTTCGCCTTCGCGGCGCCCTGGTTCCCGGGCTTGCCCTTCTCGGTGATGTTGGGGCTCACGTTCGTGAACGTGCCGGTCGCCTTCGAGATGAGGCCGGTCACCACGGCCGAATAGTCCTTGCCGTCGCCGACGGCCTGAGGACTCGCCGGCGCATACGCAACTTGCGGCGCGACCGCGCACGGAGTCGCGTGCCACCGGAGCGCGGGATACGAGGCGTCGAAGCAACCCGATCCCGGCGTCGCGAGCTGCGCGATCGTGTGTTGCCAGCGCGCCTGCGCCGACGCCGAGCTCGTCCGGCTCGCCGCGAACGCCGGGGCGCTCAACGCGCCGAGCATCGCGATCGACGACCACAACGCGACCGAGACCATCGCGCGCGACCTCACCCTGCGGATTCCGTTCATCCCACGCTCCCGGCGATCGTCGCTCGTCGCTTCCCGAGCGGCTGTCTACCGCCGAGGCCCACACCGGTCAAGGTGCCCGAACCCACCGCTTGCCTCCGGCGGGCCGGGCCGCGCGTCGCGTCTACGCCGGCTCGTGGCCGGTGAGCTTCTCGATCAGCTCCGTCAGCTCGAGCACGCGCGCGACCGCTCCGGTCGCGTTCTCCACGAGCAGGCGACCGTCGACCGCCTCGAGTGCCTGCGCACCGTGCACCAGCGCGCGCAGCCCGCTCGAGTCGAGGAAGGTCACGGCGCCGAGATCGATGACGACGAGCCGCGCACCGCGCTCGATCAGGTCGACGATCTGCGCCTGGAGCTCGGGCGCGGTGGCGAAGTCGACATCGCCGCGCGGTTCGAGCCGCCACCCCGTCGACGGGCCGTCGGTGTCGCTCACGTCGCTTCCTGCTGCGTCATCGCGCGGAGCCTAGGTGCTGCGAGGCGGCAACTCGATGGGCGTGGCCCCACCGCTGGTACCGTCCGCGCGAGTCCCCGCGGGAGTGCGGGTCGCCGGAAGTGGGGGTGCAGGATGATGCGACGGCTCGCGGTGACGGTGGCGGTGTTGTTGATCGTGCCGTTCGTGCAGGTGGGCCCGGCCGCGGCCGCCGGGCCACTTCACTCCGTGGTGAGCAACGACCCGATCAGCGGCAGCGGCCGAACGGGCGGTGTCGATCGCACGTGTCCGTGGTCCGGCGGCATCACGAAGCCGTCCCCTGAACAGCGCTGGACGCTGCAACGCGTCTACGGCACGGCGACCGGCCGCGAGAAGTTGCACCTGGGCCTCTGCGTCATCAACAGCAGTGGGCACGGCGGCGCCGGATACAACGGCGGCGATTGGAGCATCACGCGTCGTGACGGCACCGTGTCCGGCACGGTCACCGGCGGGTACGAGACCCAGCATTGTTGCCCTGGAAAGTCGGTGCAGCAGATCACGCTGGTCGCGACGGGCGGCACCGGCACGTTCGAGAACGCGACCGGCACCATCTACCTCTGGGACTGCAACGAGAACGGCGGCCTCCGGCTCACACCGAAGCAGCACTGGGGCTGCTGAGAGTCAGGAGATCGAGAGCAGGCTCGCGATCTGCGCTCACGTCCGCCTCGCTACGCTCCTGCGAGGGCGGTTCCGGGGGGTCTCGTGTCGGGGTACGAGTCGCGTCCACACGAGAGCGGTGCACGGCGTGCGCGCGTCGTCACCATCGCGCTCTGCCTCGGCTTCCTGATCATCGGCGGCGGCGCCCGCGTGGGCGGCGCGAGCACACCGCCGACCGCCGTGCTGACGGCCTCGAGCGCGAAGCCCGACATGAACAAGATCAAGCACGTCGTCGTCGTCATGCAGGAGAACCGCTCGTTCGACGAGTACTTCGGCATGTATCCCGGCGCCGACGGCTTCACGCTCGACAAGAACGGCGACCCGACGAACTGCGCGACCGACCCGCGCCACGGCGACGCGTGCGTACCCGTGTTCCACGACACCGACGACGTCGATCGCGGCGGGCCGCACTCCGCGGGCAGCTCGGTGCGCGACGTCGACGGCGGAAAGATGGACGGCTTCATCGCCAGCTGGCTGGCAGCGTGTCGACCGTCCAACCCGAACTGTGGTGGCGGTAAGCCCGTGCCCGACGTGATGGGTTACCGGCTCCGCGCCGACATTCCGAGTTACTGGGCGTACGCCGACAACTACACGTTGCTCGACCACATGTTCACGCCGGCGGCGTCGTGGAGTCTGCCGGAGCACATGTACATGGTCTCGGACTGGTCGGCGCGCTGTTACCGCGCGGGCGACCCGAGCTCGTGCGAGAACGACGCGGGCGCGCCGTACGTCCACTCCGGACCCGACGGCGAAGTGCCGAGCTATGCGTGGACCGATCTCACCTATCTCCTCGACAAGTTCTCGGTGCCGTGGTCGTACTACGTGTTCGACGGCACCGAGCCCGACTGCGAGGACGCGGCACAGGTGAGCTGCATTCCCGCGCCGCAGAGCTCGAAGACCGGGAGCATCTGGAACCCGTTGCCGCGATTCACGACGGTCCAGAACGACAAGCAGACGCCGAACATCAAATCGATCCAGCACTTCGTCGCCGCGGCGCGTGCCGGCTCGTTGCCGGCCGTCTCGTGGGTGGTGCCCACGCAACCGGTCAGCGATCACCCACCCGCACGCGTCACCGCGAGTCAGGACTACGTCACCTACGTGATCAACCAGATCATGCAGAGTCCGGACTGGTCGTCGACCGCGATCCTGCTCGGCTGGGACGACTGGGGAGGCTTCTACGACCACGTCGTGCCGCCGACGGCCGATGCGAACGGCGCCGGCATCCGCGTACCGATGCTGTTGATCAGCCCGTACGCACGAGCCGGATTCGTCGACCACGGCACCTACACCTTCGACTCGACGATCCGGTTCATCGAGGATCGCTTCCTCGGAGGTGCGCGTCTCGATCCGACGACCGACGGGCGACCCGATCCGCGCCCGACCGTCCGCGAGAACGCGCCGTCGACGGGCGATCTGCGCGCCGCGTTCGACTTCGCGCAGTCGCCGCGTCCGCCGTTGATCCTGCCGACGGTCGCGTCGGGTGCCGAGCTCGCGCAACCGATGCCGGCGATACCGCGCGCCGCGCAGCTACGACCGGTCGACGCGCCGCTCTCGGGCGCTGCGCCGTTCGCAGTTCGATTCGACGGTGCGGCGAGCCGCGCGGTCGCCGGCGACATCGCGAGCTGGACGCTCGACTTCGGCGACGGCGTCACGCGCCACGGCTCCGGAGCGCCACCCTCGTCGATCGCGCACACGTACCGGACGGCCGGCGAGAACCGCGCGCGGCTCACCGTGGTCGACGGTTCCGGCGCGACGTCGACTGCGAACCAGACGATCCTCGTGACCAGCGCGACGCGTCCGACGGCGTGGATCTGGGGGGAACCGGCCACCGCGTTCGGCTCGGCCAACGTCGCGTTCGACGCGTCGCAGAGCGCGCCCGGCGCGTGGACGATCGACTTCGGCGACGGCGCGCCGGCCGTGCGCGGAAGCGGCGCTCCGCCATCTCGAATCCGGCACACGTACTCGACACCCGGCCTCTACACCGCGACGATCACCGTGATCGATCGAAAGGGCGAGCCGTCGATCGCGCGCGCCAACACGCTGATCTCCGCGGTTCGTACGCCCGCAATCGTGCCGATCGAGATCAAGAGCATCACGTCCGTCTCGGCGACGGTGCGCTCTCGCCTCTACGCAGATGGCGCGCCGACGACGGCTTGGTACGAGTACGGAACCACCAAAACGTTCGGGTCCGAGACCGATCCGCGGCACGTCACGACCAACGCGGGCATCTTCCTCAGCTCGAAGCTCACCGGGCTGTCGCCACACACGAAGTACTTCTACCGAGTGGTCGCGTCGAACTCGCGGGGGATCGTGCACGGCACCACGCGCACGTTCACGACGCACAGCACGTAGTCGACCGGTGGTGTTCTGAAGCCCTCGGTTCTACCCTCACCGCCGCACGTCCGCTCACTTCACGATCGACGAACACTCGACGGGCGCAACCCGGGAGGCACGATCATGAGCGACACCACGCTTGCGAACGCGGACACCGCGATCCGCCCGTTCCAGGTCGACGTTCCGCAACGCGATCTCGACGAGCTGCGCCGCCGCGTCGAGGCAACGCGCTGGCCGACCCGCGAGCTCGTCGCCGACCGTTCGCAGGGCGTGCAACTCGCGGCGATCCGCGAGCTCGCGCGCTACTGGACGTCGGAATACGACTGGCGCCGCTGCGAGACGCG